>NZ_JBHJTL010000009.1:0-133451 GCF_042264065.1 Streptomyces sp. NPDC056222
GCCACGACGCGCCCCCCTCGGCCTTCTCGGCCGAGGGGGCCGCTCGCTCCCCGTCGAACAGTGCGGTCAGGCGTCGGCCCGGACCTGGGCGGCCGCGGCCCGCGGGGCGTCCTCGGCCACCTCGGACAGGTCGCGGTTACGGGTCTCCCGGGCGCATGCGATGGCGACGACGGTCAGGAGCGCGGCGGCGATCACGTACAGGGCGATCGGCGTCGAGGAGTCGTAGTCGGCGAGCAGTGCGGTCGCGATGAGCGGGGCGGGGGCACCGGCGGCCACCGAGGAGAACTGCGCTCCGATGGAGGCGCCCGAGTAGCGCATCCGGGTCGCGAACATCTCCGAGAAGAAGGCGGCCTGCGGCGCGTACATCGCCCCGTGCAGGACCAGACCCACGGTCACGGCGAGCAGCAGGGCGCCGAAGGTGCCCGAGTCGATCAGCATGAAGAACGGGAACATCCAGGCACCGACGCCGACCGCGCCGATCAGATAGACCGGCCTGCGGCCGATCCGGTCCGACAGCGCGCCCCAGGCCGGGATGACGGCGAAGTGGACGGCGGAGGCGATGAGGACGGTGTTCAGCGCGGTCTGCTTGGAGAGGCCCACCTGAGTCGTCGCGTAGACGAGGATGAACGCGGTGATCACGTAGTAGGAGATGTTCTCCGCCATGCGGGCGCCCATGGCGATCAGCACATCGCGCCAGTGGTGCTTGAGCACCGCGACCAGCGGCATCTTCTCGACCTGGCCGGCGGCAGCCGCCTTGCGCTCCTCGGAGGCGGCCAGCGCGGCCTTGAACACGGGCGACTCGTCGACCGAGAGCCGGATCCACAGACCCACGATCACCAGTACACCGGAGAGCAGGAACGGTATGCGCCAGCCCCATGAGAGGAACGCCGAGTCGGAGAGGAGCGCCGTGAGCGCGGACAGCACACCGGTCGCGAGCAGCTGCCCGGCCGGCGCCCCGGTCTGCGGCCAGGAGGCCCAGAACCCGCGCCGCTTGGCGTCCCCGTGCTCGGAGACGAGCAGCACCGCCCCGCCCCACTCCCCGCCGAGCGCGAAGCCCTGCACCAGACGCAGCACGGTCAACAGCACGGGAGCGATGGACCCGACGGCGGCGTGGGTCGGCAGCAGACCGATCGCGAAGGTCGCGCCACCCATCAACAGCAGGCTCAGAACCAACAGCTTCTTGCGCCCGAGCCGGTCACCGTAGTGCCCGAAGACGAGCGCGCCCAGCGGCCGGGCGGCGAACCCGACCGCGTAGGTCAGGAAGGAGAGCAGCGTTCCGACGAGCGGGTCGGACTCGGGGAAGAAGAGCTTGTTGAAGACCAGTGCGGCGGCCGAACCGTAGAGGAAGAAGTCGTACCACTCGATGGTGGTGCCGATGAGACTCGCGGCGACGATGCGCTTGAGATTCGACTCGGCGGGTGGAGCCGACGCGGGGGAGGCCATGTGCACCACTTCCAGGGGATGTGCGGGGACGTTTTGGTGTTGCCACACCGTAGAAACACGCAGGTCACTGGCGTATGTGGTGGGACACCATAGTTCAGGGCGTCGGGGTGCGCGTCACCACCATGGGGTAGCCGGCGGGGCCGCCGCGATCGCCCGCTCCCCAGCGCCCGGGACGCCGGCGGACCCTCCATCCCGGCCGGTCCACCCGGCGGGCTGTGCTTGGCCGTTGTGGCATCCGAGGCCACAGGCGAACGGCCCATCTCGGCGTGCGGCACATGCCGCGTTCGTGGACGGTGGTGGAGTCCCCATCACCGCCGTACGCACCCAGGTCCCCTGCTTCAGCTGCGGGATCTGGCGGCCGACCCGGGCGAGAGCGGCGAGCCGACGGCCGTCGATTCGGTCATCGCCGCGCGCTCACCCGACGCCGCATCATCCTCACGGGACACCCCTGGCTGCCGCAGCGCTCGTGGCCCTGGTCCACGGAGTCCGGGGCCGTCATCTCCCCGGAGAGGGGAGAGCCGAGGACTCCGCCTGCGCCGCGCTGTCGGTGTGCCGAAGCTCGGCAAGGAGTTCATTCTGTCCGGCCAGGAGTTCAGTGAGGATGCGCCGTGCGGCGCGCAGGAGTTCCGCCACGTCGCCGCCGGCGAGGGCGTAGCTGACGGTGGAACCGTCACGAATGGAGATCACGATGCCGGACCGTCTCAGTACCGCAAGTTGCTGGGAGAGGTTCGACGGTTCGATCTCGATCTCGTTCAGGAGCTCGCGTACGGGTACGGGACCGTGCTGGAGCAGCTCCAGCACACGGATCCGGACGGGGTGCCCGAGCATGCGGAAGAACTCCGCCTTGGCCTGATAGAGCGGCACCTGCATGCGACAACACTCCCAACCCGCGGTTCGACCATTCCAGGGCCGGCAGCTGGACCTGCCGGCTCCAAGGTACCCAGCTCCAGCCATCCTCCCGTTTCCCGGCCCGGCCTGCCCTGGCCTGATCACATTCAGATATGCCGAGTTGAAGACTCTTTCAACTCATGGGCACACAGAGCCGGGAAACAGGGAGACGGCTACACCTCCAGCTCCGCCTCGATACGCCTGAGCTGGTGCCTGGCCATGGCCAGGTTCGCCCGGCCCTTGTCCAGAACGAGGTACAGGAACAGGCCGTTGCCCCCGCGGCCCTTGATCAGCCGCATGAGGTGGTACTGACTGCCGAGGGTGATCAGCACATCCTCGATGTCGTCCTTGAGGCCCAGCATCTCCATCGTGCGGACCTTCGCCCGGATCACATCGGTGTTCCCCGCCGCGGCCACCGTCAGATCGAGATCCTTGCCCCCGCCCAGCGTTCCCAGCGCCATGCCGCTCGTGTAGTCGACCAGCGCGACCGCCACGCTCCCCTCGATCGAGGTCATCGCCTCCTTCAGAGACGTCTCCACAGTCAGCATCCGTACCCACTCCCTCTGTTCTGAACGACGTCGGCCGGAATTGTGAGGCCGGCCGAGTGACGACCGCAGACGCTACCCACACGCTGCCAGGAGTTACGGGAACACCGGGAAAATGGCAGAAATCAAACCCCGTGCCCTAACATGCGCCCCGCGAAGTACCCGTCGACGCACCGCCTGAGATGACAGCACCACGACGCTCCCCAGGCCGAACGAGCCGCCCTGCTGAGCGGCGTCACCCCTCATCGGCAGCCGTTTCGCCTCTCCCCGATCGCGGAACGCGAGGAGCCGGACCGGCGGGGTGACCGCCGGACCGGCTCCGAGGGAGGGTGACTTCAGCAGGCGTCGACCCAGTCGTGCGACGAGACGTTGTCATTGACGAGCTGGCCCTTGCCCGCACCCGGGCTGAAGAACCTCAGGCCGGAGAGGCCGAGGTCGGGAAGGGAGTGGCCCTGGTGGAGGCAGACCCACGAGCCGCTCCAGTTCAGGCCGTAGAAGAGCCGGACGTCCTCGGCGCGGCCCGGGAATCCGTTGTTCCAGACGTCCGAGACCTTGTTGCGGCAGCCCGCCCAGTTGCCGTTGTTCGCGTTCCACTTGCAGTGGAATCCGCCCGCGTGGGGGTGCTCCCAGGCGTAGAGGAATCCGTCCGGGGCGGGAACGGCCGCCGGGGCGACGACGGCCGGCGCCGTGACGGACAGGGGTGCGGCCGCCGCGGGTTCGGCGCCGCGGGCGTCGGCCCCCGGGGCGGTCAGCAGGGTGAGGGCTCCGACGGTGAGTGCCGTTACGAGGGCGCGCGTGGTTCGCATGGTGTGTCTCCTTCTCGGGTGGTGGCCGTACCGCTGTGTGCGGCGCGGCCGCTGGGCCGCCGGGTGCCATGGGGCTCGCGGCGGAGTCGAGGGGCCGGGCGTGAGCCCGGTGGTCGTGGAGGCTGGGGGACGGACGGCGCGTGTGCCGGCCGGTCAGCCCTGGGGGCCGCCGTTCAGAAGCCGGCGGGCACGTGGCAGCGCGGCGGCCCTCAGCCGGTCCCGCGCCTCCACGTCCGCGCGGTAATCGCGGGCCAGAAGCCCGCCGTGGTGGTCGTCGAGACGCCGGGCCGTGCGGGCCAGCGCCGATTCCTCGGCGCAGCGCACCTCCGTCAGGGCGAGGCCGACCTCGCGGTCCTTTCCGAGGGAGTGGACGGCCGAGACCGCGGCGGCTCGGGCGGCGGCCGGAGTCGCGAAGGCGTGCCCGGCGCGCCTCATGCAGACCCGCCATTCACCCAGCCGTTCCAGGTAGCCGGCGTCGGCCATGACGCGGCTCCGACGGATCTGCTCCAGGGCCTCCACACGGGTCGAGGCACGGAACCAGGCACCGACGTCTCCGTACAGCCGCTGCTGGGACTCCGCGACACAGCCGCGGTCGCTGCGCTGCACGGTTCCGCCACCCGGGAGGCGCACGATCAGACCTTCGGGGGAGGGCCCGTTGGCGGCGACCAGGGCCTTGGCCTTGCGGTCCGCCGGCAGTGCGGCGAAGTAGGCGCGGTTCGGGTCCGTCTTGGCCAGGGCCGCCCGCTTGCCGCGCAGCTCTGACCCGTAGCCGTGCCGTCGGGCCCAGGCCGCGTCATCGAGGACGTACGCGAAGGCCTTGGTTCCTGGGTCCTCGTCCAGCGGGAAGACCCGGTAGGTGAACCCGTGTCGGCGCATGCAGTCGCGCAACAGCCGTTGTTCGGCGTCGTGGAGGAGTCGGTCGTCCTCGGTGACCGCCCCTTGGCGAACGGGCGGGACCGGAGACGCCCGTTCGCCGACGGCCGGTTCGCCGAGGCCGGTCAGCACCGTCGCGACGAGGGCGACCGCGGCACCGGTGACCGCCACGGTGGTGGCGACGAGCGAGCGGTGGGCATGGCTGTTCCGGGGCATGAGGGATCTCCTGTGGTGGTCGAGGAACGGGTGCGACGAGACCGGACCCTGGGGCGAGGTGTCGCGGGGAGGGGCGCCGGCCGGCTGTCGGCGTAGGGACGAAGAGGTGTCGCGTCCACGTGGTTCCGCCGCACGGCGCGGGGCGCACCGTGGGTAGGACATCCGGGAGAGGCGCTGCCGTCGAGCGGCGCCGCAACCGGACAACCGCAGTCTGTGCCGGTCGAGAGGCGGTCCGCAACCGTGTCCCGCCTGCTTCGGCGAAGTCGGGATTCCCACCCCGCTGACCTGCGGGGACGCTGTCGTCCCGGGACGCTCGCGAGCCCGGGACAGGGAATCGGGACGGTCACTCCCGCCGGTGCTTCGTCTCGTCTTGCCCCACGCGCAACGCGGCGGCGGCCGTGTCGTTCTCGTGGTGTGCCCCACGTGCCCAGGAGGTGGGGTGCGTCGCCGATGACGTCGTCCGCCGGGGCGGTGCGACCAGAGCCGAGGGAGTGGACGCGTGTACCACCGGAACGGACGAGGGAGCGGACTTCACCGTCGAGCTCAGGACCTGATCGCACGGGTACGGGCAGCCCCTCGCCGGGCGTTCGACGCTCGCCCCCGGGGGTTCGCCGCTCCGTGCTGGGAGTTCGTCGCTCCCCGCCGGGGCTTCGTCGCGGCCCTGGTGCTCGGCGCGGCCGCCGGCCTCGCCGCAATTCCCGCCGGCGCCGCGACCCCCGCGTCCCCGATCGCACCCGCCTCCGCGACCCCTCCTCACCGGGCCGTACGTGAAGGGGGACGCGCCGCTCATGACCACGGAGTCCTTCGCGGGGGCGATCGGCGGACCGGGCGGTCAGGACGTCGTGACAGGCCCCGGTGGCAAGGACCGGATCCTCTTCCACGGCTACGGCGCCGACCGCTCACGACGCGTGCTGTACGTCGCCGATCTGGGATTCGCGGACGGTCGTCCGGTCGTCCGCGGCAGCAAGGTGCTCCACGAGGCGGAGCTCGCCCGGGTGCACCGGGCGACCGTCCGCGATGCGAGGAAGGCCTCGGGCGGCCGGGCCGTCGGGTACATCGACCATCCAGACAGCTTCGTCGAGTTCCGGGTCTTCGCCGCCTCTTCGGGGCCCCACACCCTGACCGTCCGGTACGGCAACGGCTCGCTGGACGCCTCGGGCGCACCGGCGGCCGCGACGCACACGCTGGCCGTGAACGGTGCGGCCGCGGGTGCCGTCGACTACCCGTACACGGGGTGGGACGAGTGGAAGAGCCGCGAGGTGCCGGTGGATCTGCGCGCGGGATGGAACACCGTCCGCCTCTCGAAGGGGGAACACCATACGGAGCTGGACGCGGTGGAGGTGGCGTAACCCCGCCACGACGCCACGCGACGCCGAAGGGGTCCGGCGTCAGGCCCACTTCTGACGTGTGGTCCGGTCGCACGACAACACCTGTACGCCGCCCGCGCTGTCGTCCAGACAGCGCCGGGTCGTGGTGCTCCTGATCTCGACCGCTTCGTCGTCCCCCGCGGTGACGTTCCACCGCTGGGTCGCGGACGGTCCGCAGGCCACGGTCCGCAGGCCGCCGGGGTGGTGGTCCAGGCACTCTCCCGTCGCGTGGTTCCTGAGTTGCACGCTGCCGTCCGCCGTCGTGCGGACGGTCCAGCGCTGGTACGACATCCCGTTGCACGCGTAGGACCGGGTGCCCATGTCGAGGCTGTCGTCGAGGCAGGCACCTGTCGCGCGGCTCACGAAGATCCGGTGGACGTCCGACGCGGCGGTCGGGCCGTGCGCGGACGCCGGTGCGTCCTCGTCGCCTGACGAAGGGGACCACGACTGCACGAGTGCGGTGCTCGCGGCTCCCAGTACCAGGCCGAGTACGGTGCCGGCCAGGGCCCAGACCGTGCGCCCGCCCCGGACGGAGAGACGGCGCCGCGGGGTCTCGGAAGGGGCGTTGCCCGACGGAGTGTCACCGGCCTCCGGGGCTTCCGGGGCCTCCGCCTGCCCCGGTCCGTTGCCCTGTACCGGTCTGCGCTGGCTCCGGTCGGCGGCCTCCCACAGGAGCCGGAAGTCCGCCGGGTCGCCGCCGAGGGCCTTGCACAGGTCGCGGACCGTCGCCCACGGGGGAACGGTGGTGCCGCGGAAGTACCGGGACAGCGACGAGTCGCTGATGCGGACACTCGTTTCGAGGGAACGCAGCGTGCATCCGGAGCGCCGCTGCAGCGCGCGCAGCGCCCGGCCCAACGCGCGGGCCGGATCCTCGTCGTCAGGCCGGTCGGCAGCCACAGCGGCGTCCTTCTGTTCCGGGCCGCACATGATGATGCGGTCGACCGGCCCCGCAGGAGGGGCACATGGTGTCACAGCAGGTCAGAAGCCTAGGGCGCGGCGGATCTTGACGGCAACCGGGCACACTCTCCCGAGGGAAGCCGAGGTCGCCGGTTGACGCGGAGCTGTGGAGGGGCCCGTCGCTCCCCACGGCCGGTACGCGTCAACCGCACGAAGCCCCGGGGTGCGCCCGCAGGGTTCCTGGTGAAGCGGCCTACCGAGACATCCGTTGCTAGGCCTCGCTCGGTGAAGGCGTCAGCACGACGAAGTCGGCGCCCGCCGGGTCGACGCAGACGGCCAGCCGGCCGACGCCCTCCGCGTCATCCGGCCCCATCTGGATGGTGCCGCCGTTCTCGGTGACCTTGGCGACCGCGGCGTCGCAGTCCGTGACGTTGAAGACCGGGTGCCAGTACGGCCGCCCGTTCGTCAGAGCGAGATTCTCCTCGGGCATCTCCATGAGGCCACCGTGCATGCGCTCCTCGGGCAGTCCGGCGGGCGTGATCAGGCTGTACGTCCCTCCGCCGCCCGGCAGTTCCATGTCGCCGAACTGCCAGCCGAAGACCCCTCCGTAGAACTCCTTGGCAGCCGCGGCGTCGCTCGTGTACAGCTCGGTCCAGGACAGTGAGCCCGGCTCGTCCATGAGCTCGGCTCCCGTATTCTCTCCGGGCTGCCAGACGGCGAACTGGCCTCCCAGCGGGTCGCTGTACTGCGCCATCCGGCCCCACTCGTCGAGGTCCCTCGGCGCGACCCGCACCGTGCCGCCGGCACGCTCGACGGCCTGGGTCGTGGCATCCGCGTCGGCGACGTCGTAGTAGATCATCCAGGCCGAGCGGGCGCCCTTCTCGGTGAGCTTGCCGAGCCCGGCGACGATCTTGCCGTCCTTCCGGAACATCCCACCCTCCATGTCCTCCCCCTCCTCCATGGACTCGTAGTCCCATCCCAGTACGGCGCCGTAGAAGGCCGCGGCGGCCGGGACGTCGGGGGCGCCGAGGTCGACCCAGCAGGGGGAGCCGGGGACGAAGTCGGTGGTGATCATGGAAATGTCCTTTCGTGGCCAAGATGTCCTCAGCCTGGCACGGGCCACCGCCCCGCGCCGCTCGACCGCTCCCGGCACCCCCGAGGACGTCCTCCGGACGGCCGTGGCGAGGACGTGGCACGCGCCGTCCCGCGCGGTGACGACCTCCGACACGGTCGTGGACTCGGCCCGCGCCTGCGCCGAGGCGGGATTCACCGGCCTCGCCCGAACCCGCCGGCGCGCCCCCGTCCGGATCGGGGCGCGCGTCAACTCCCGTTCCTCGGCTGGGCGGAGATCCTGCCTGCCCTCGGCGACGTGTCGTACGAGACGGCCGGTGAACGACGGGCGATGGGCTCCTGCCCCCGCAACGGCCCCGGCCTGCCCTGACTTCGGGCGTCGTCAGAGCTTCGCGAGCCTTCGGCGCGCCGCGGCCAGGGAGCGGCCGCGACGCAGAGGCTCCTGCCAGGGATCGTCCCCGTCGAGCCGCTCCGCGACGGTGGACAGCGTCCACCGCCGGGAGGTGAGCCGCGGATCGTCCAGTTCGGCCCAGCTCATGGGGGTGGCCACCGGCGCGCCGGGCAGGGCTCGGACCGCGTAGGGGGCGACGGTGGTCTGGCCGTAGGCGTTGCGCTGGACGTCGAGGTAGAGACGGCCCTTGCGGGCCTGCTGCTTCGGCCGGCGTCGAAAGGCTCCTCACGCGCACGCGGCCGCACTCACGGCTGCGAGCGGTGCCGTAGCCGGCCGTGTCGCGTTCCCGCACCGGTCGGCTCCGATACGTCGCCCTTGGGGCCGGTCGCCCGCTCCCGCATCCCGGGTCGAGCATCATGGGCCACGGGCTCGGCGCGGACTTCGTGCGGTGGCTCCGCCGGTCCGTGGGAAGCCGCGTGGCGCGGAGTCGCCGCGCTCCGCCGGCGCCGGGCCAGGCCGCCGAAGATCAACGCGAGGGCGATGAAGAAGACCAGGGCCATGCCGATACCGGCGAGGAAGGCGCCGAGGGTGTTCACGGTGGCCGGCGTGGTGCCGAGCATCGTCAGGGTGTAGTCGGGGCCACCGGAGCTGTTCTCGGCGACGACGAGGCCGGTGAAGGCTCCGGCGGCGGCGAGCAGAAGAAGTCCGATCAGAAGCATGACGATTCCTTTCGTGGCGATGTGCGCCTGCCCGTCAACCGCGCGGCTAACCCCGGCGCCCGCGCGCCTGCGGTACGCCGTCAGCCCTGCCCGCCTCCCCCCGGGGCGGTGAGCGGGGTGGGGGAGCAAGCGGCCAGGGCCCGTCTTCCGGATCCTGGCGGCGCCCATGTGCCGGATGCCGGATCAGTAAATGATCTCTGTCCATGTGGATCGTTGCGTGCGAGACTGCGCGCCAGGCTGATGCTCATGGGGGGACGGAGTGGTGAGGGTCGGGACGAGCACGACGGTGCGAGCGTGCCTTGCTTCGGTGCTGAGCGGCGCGATCATGCTGTCTGTCGCAGGATGCTCACCGGAGCAACGTCCACTGGCGGCGGTGTACGTGGACCAGCAGGGCACCGCACACGCGCTGCTGAGATCGTGCGACGACGACGGCCGGGTCCGCGGTCCGGCGCTGCGTGGCACCGCTGTCCGCGCTACGAAGCAGGCCACGTCGGACGAGGGGCAGAGCACCGCGCCGGAAGCGTCCCGGACGGAGGAGCCCTGGATCGGCTGGGACACCCGCGGGCGGCACAAGGCTGCGGACTTCCCGCTGTTCGCCCCGCCCTCATCATGGGCGGCCGAGACCCGTGGTCCACAGACCCTGCAACCGGGCTACTCGTATGAGCTCGCGTTCGCCGATCCCGACGACTCCTATGCCTACAGCGCCTCAGTGACGTTCGACGCCAAGCAACTCGCAGGGGTGCCGGACGGAGAGGTTCTGACCCTTCGAGGCACCATGACGAGAGAGGCATTCGAGGTCCTCGCACGCAAGGCTTGTTGACCACTCTCTTGCTCCGCCGGCCGCTCGCGTTCCACCTCACGCCAGGCCGGGCCGGAGACCCACCTGCCGGCACGTCCAAGACGGGGTGGGTGGGGAAGCGAATCGCCGGGCTGCCCGGTACGCCCCGACACGCCTGCTCGAATGCGGCGGAACGTCGACCCGGTCGGCGAGGATCGCACTGCGGCCACCGTCCCGCGTCTCGGACATGAAGGCTGCCCGCTGTGGCAGGCCAGGCCTCGGCGGGCCGCGCCGCCCGGCGCGAAGTCCGCTCCCGGCGTCGGCCGGACGAGTCCGTCCCCTTTCCCAAGCTCGTCGGAGTCACCATGACCCCACCCTCGGACTCACCTCGCCCACGCCGCTACGGGGCGTCGATCCTGCCGGTGCTGATTCCCATCGCGGTCCTGATCGTGGTGGCGGTGTCCGTGGGGTCGTGGCTGCAGTTCACCGAACGGCAGGTGATGGACACGGTCCACACAGCCGGATCGGAAGCCGCGGACCGGGTGGACGTGGAGGCCACCGTCCAACACGTCGACGCCGCGGCCAGAGAGTTGGTACTGCGGATCCGGGTCACCCCGCGCGGGACCCTCGGCGAGGAGGACGGGATCGCCCCGGTGGCCGATCTCAGCCTCCAGACCTCCGCGGCGACCCTCAGCGACCTGGCGTTCAAGGCGCACGAGCGCCTGACGACTCGGGACGTGCAGGTCGCGATGACGGGTGGATCGATCAGCGACTACCCGTTCGACACCTTCGAGACCGACATCGAGTTCTGGGCGCAGCTGGGTGGCAAGGAGGTGCCGGTGCGGTTGCTGTTCTCCAACAACGACACCCTCTTCTCGATCTCCGCGACGCCCACGAGCAACCCGCAAGAGGCCGTCCTGGGGCTGGTGCTGTCCCGATCGGGCAGCCTGCTCGTCTTCGCGGTCTTCATGATGGTCGTGATGTGGGCGCTGGCGGCGTCCGTACTCATCGGGGCCTGGTACCTCACGACCCGCAGCCAGGGCCTGGTCTGGCCGGCCCTCGCCTGGATGGCCGCCACCCTGTTCGCCCTCTCCGCATTCCGCAACACCGCCCCAGGCACACCTCCGATCGGCTGCGTGCTGGACTGGTTCGCCTTCCTGTGGGCCGAGACCATCATCGCCCTCTGCCTGATCGCCGTGGTCATCACGAGCGTCCGCACCGCCCTCCGCCGTGACCACGCCCACGACACGCAGGGCCTGTCTCCTTGATCGGTACTGGAGTCGGCAAGAGGGAGTACGACGGAGTGCGCAGCACATCCAGGTGACTGTGCTGCGCCCGGGGCGCCTTGCACCTGGCGCAGGGCGGGCCGGTCAGTCTCACTACTGTTTCCGTCATGCGCATGAAGATGATCGCGGCCGCCGGGCTCCTCGGCCTGCTGCTCACAGGCTGCGGGACCGGCGCGGACGACGACTCCGCGCCGAAGCCTGCCTATCCGGAACTGCCCCAGAAGATCGTGCAGCCGGTACCGCAACCGACGGGAAGCCTGCACCCGTCGCCGCCGAATGGTGCCGCCTTCCACGAGACCGTCGCCTTCGGCTTGCGCCACAAGGTTCGCGACATGGCCGGCACGGACGGGACGACGACGGCCCGATGTCCTGCGTCCCTCAAGATGAAGGACGGTGCTCAGGCCGTGTGCGTGAGCACGTGGGAGGGCCTGAAGATCGAGTGGGACATCCTCGTCTACACGAAGGCGGACGCTCCGAACGACCTGAAGTGGGGCGCTGAACCTCGCATGGCGATCCTCACGCGGGACGGTGCCGCCAACGCCGTCTACGGCTATTACATGCCCGATCTCGTGCGCTGCAACAACATTCCCAAGGCCGTTCTCGTCCCCATCGAGCGGGAGATGAAGGAGTACACCTGTCAGACCGTGACGGACGGCAGAGCAGGCAAGCACATGCCGGCACGAGTCACCTTGGGCGGCCCATACTTCCGCTGCAAGGGAAGGACGGAGGTCCACGCCTGCGGCTGAACGGGCAGCGGCCCGGGGTACCCGCCCTCGACCGGTGCAATCCACGGCCCGGCGACGACGTCCAACCCTGGGCCCGAACGGCTCAGCGAGGTACGAGCTGCAGCGTGGAGGCGCGAGACTCCGAGGTCAGAACCGTGTCGACGATGCCGGTGTAGCGGCCGTACTTCGCCCGGTAGGCCGCGTCGATGCGGTCGTACTCGGCGGGGTCGGCGTCCTGGAACGCGACGTCCTTGGTGATGCCGCCCGCGCGGACGCGCCCTTGGTGACGGGTCTGGGTGCCGCGGAACCACGGGCCTTCACGGCCCTTGACGGACCGGACGTAGACACGGTCGCCATCCCGCACCATCCACATGGTGACGGGCGCGCGCAGCGTTCCGTCGCCGCGCTCCGATTCGAGGTTGATCTCCTCGACCGCCCCGATGCGGTCGAGTTCGGCATCGGTCCATTCCGTCATGGCGGTCTCCCAGGGGTCGGTGTCCTGTTCCGTGATCATCACTCTGCCCGCGTGGGCGTGAAGGCGCTCGCCGGAGAACGGCGGGTCCCCCGGGCCGCGCCCAGAACCGCGCCCCGGCCCGTCCGCTGGCGCGCCGTGCCAGCGGCATGTCAGCGGGAGACGTGCCGAACGGTGAGCGGGGGTCGCTGGAATGGTCCCGTACCGGTACCCACGAGGTCGCCGGTCATGGCGATCCGCGCCCTCACTCATCGGGAGGCACCATGAACAACGACCTGAGCACCCTCGCGGACGAGATCCTCAAGCTCGAGGCCGAGACCTTCGAGATCTCCGACTACTCGGACGCCAGTGAGGTCGTGCTGGCCGGTTGCACGAGCACCAGCTCCACCTCGACCTCCAGCTCCACCTGCAGCACCACCTCCTGCTCCGCCTGACCTCGGAGCCGGTGCGATCGCGCCCGGTCGGTGCCCTCTCCCGAAGGGAGACGAGCGCCGAGCGGGCCTTTCGCATGCCCGCCGGACCGGCCCCGGCGGTGCGGCTGCCCGTCTCGGGCAGGCCCCGCCGGCGTGAAGACCGCGACAACGCTCGGGGAACGCCGCGCCACTGCGAACTCGCTTTCAGGGAAGGGGCGTTCGTCGTGCGACGCCGACAGGCCCGCCACCAGTGACGCTGCTGCAGCGACTCCGACGGCCCCGCCCGGAGCTCCTTCGCAGCCCCCCCTTGACCGGCGATCTACGCCAGTAGAAACTCACCACTGCCACACGACCGAATGTTTGGTGAAGCCGCCTTCACACATGCTCCGTGGCGCCAGGACGTACTTCCCTGAAGTGCCGGTTCGACCGCCGGTTCGGCAGGTGTTCGACGGTCAACGGGGGTACTCGTGCGTTTCCAGTTGCTCGGTCCGCTCAGCATCACCGACGGGCGTGACGTGGTCGTCCTTCCGCCGGCCAAGCCGACGTCGCTGCTCGCGGCGTTACTGGTCCGCCCCGGCGAGGTGGTCCCGACGTCCCGTCTGCGGCAGGCGGTCTGGGGCGAGGAGCAGCCGGCGACGGCGAAGGCGGCGTTGCAGAGCTGCGTCCTGCGGCTGCGCCGGCTCTTCGCGAAGTACGACATCGAGGCTCAGGCGGTGGTCGCGGTCGCCGGGGGCTACCTTCTTCCCGCCGACGGCGACACCCTGGACCTGCTGCACTTCCGCCGACTGACCTCCGAGGCGGACGGGGCCGGCGAGTCCGAACTCCCCTTGCTGCGCACGGCACTCGGCCTGTGGCGAGGACCGCTGCTCACCAACGTCCCCTCCGAGCTCCTGCACCGCGACGAGGTTCCCCGGCTGGTCGAGGAGCGTCTGCGCGTCCTGGAACGCGTCTGCGAGATCCAGCTGGACCGGGGACGATGTCGCGAGGTCCTGGTGGACCTCTGGGAGGCCACCAGGGCCCATCCCCAGCACGAAGGGCTCGCCGCCCAGTTGATGCGGGCGCTCTACCGGGTGGGACGACAGAACGAGGCGCTGGCCGAGTACCGGCGGATCCGGGCGCATCTCCGGGACGAACTCGGCGTCGACCCGGGCGCGGATCTGCAGAGACTGGAACTGGCCATCCTGCGGGGCGACGAACCCCTCGGCCCCTCCCTGGAGACTGCCGCGCCGCTGGTGACGCCGCACGTGGCCCCGGCGCCCGCCGCGACCACGGGCGACGCCGCGTCCGGCACCCCGGGTGCGCAGCACGGACGCACCGCTCCGGCCGAGCCCCACGCGCCAGGCCGACCGGCCCCGGCCGAGGCCCATCCGGTCGGCGGCGCACACCGGTCCGCCCACGCGCCGGGGCCCCGGTTACCCCACGTCCCCGGCTTCACCGGACGCCCCCGCGAGACCGCCGACCTGGTCAGCCACCTGAGCGGAGGCCACCGGCCCGACGGGCGGACCGACGCCGCCCCCTTGCTCGCGGTCGTCTCCGGCGGCCCGGGCATCGGCAAGACCGCGCTGGCCCTGCACGCCGCGCACCTCGTGGCCGACCGGTACCCCGCGGGCGGCGTGCTGGTGTCACTGAGCGGACCCGACGGCACACCACGACCCGCCGACGAGGCGGCCGCCGAACTGCGCTCCGCACTCCCCTCCGGTGCGTCCCTCGGATCGAGCCTGGTGATACTCGACGACGTCGTGCACCCGGACCAGGTGCGCGGACTTCTCGACCTGACCGGCGCGGGCGCCGTCGTCGTCACCAGCCGGATGGGACTCGCCGCCCTGGTCGCCACCCATGGCCCGGCGGTGCTGCAGCTCGGCGCCCTGTCGCCGCAGGAGTCCTGGGCACTGCTCACCACCGTTCTGGGCCAGGAGCGGGTGGCGGCCGAAACCTCGGCCGCGCGAACCCTCACGGACATGTGCGGCCATGTGCCGCTGGCCCTGCGGATCGTCGGGGCGCGGCTGCTGACCCGGCCCAAGATGCCCCTGGCGGACTACGCCGCATGGCTGCGCCGGGACCTGCCCGCCCGGCTGGCGTTGCCCGACGACCCTCGGATGTCCGTACCGCTCGCACTCGACGGGGCGCTGCGCCGGCTGCCCGCCCCGCTGGCCGACGCGCACCTGCGGCTGGCACGACTGAGCGGGCAGATCACCGCACCGGCCGTGGCCGCGGCCCTCTCCGTCCCCGAGACGGACGCCGAGGAGCTGCTCGAGCGGCTCCTCGACCACGGGCTCCTCGAGGAGGACGAGCCCGGGACCCTCCGTATGAACGAGTTGTTCCGTGCCCACGCGCTCCACAGGGCCGCCCGACCCGGCGGCATGCCGCAGGCCGTCGTCGCCACGGCCCGGCGCGCGCTCCCGTCCGGAGCCACCTGACGGTCCGCGCCGCTCCGCGCGGAGCCGCCTCGCCGGCCGCGCCCGTACACCCGCATGTCCCGCCTTTTCAGAACGAGCGGCCGACAGGCCCCGACCCGGAGGTGCGATCCCCGCATGCCCACGACGCCGTACGAGGAGACCGCCGACACCCGGCCCAGGGTGCGCCGCGACGTGCTGTTCACCGAGACGCCCAAGGGCGTGATCTTCCACAACGCCGACGGTGGCTTCCAGCTCAACTCCCCGTCCGCTTACAAGTACGTCACCCTCCTCGTCCCGCACATGGACGGGCGCCGGACCGTGGCCGAGATCTGCGCGGGCTTCAAGGATCCGCAGAAGGCGATGGTGGGCGGCCTGGTCAAGGCGCTGTACGCCCGCGGGTTCGCCCGGCCCGTACCGGACCCCGCGCAGCCGGGAGTCGGCGCGTCGGTGGAACCGGCGGTGGCCGCGCGCTTCGCGCAGCAGATCGCGTACATCGATCACTACACCGACGATGCCGAGAGCAGGTTCGCCGCGTTCCGCGGCACCCGCGTCGCCGTGCTCGGTGACGGCCCGGTCGCCCGCTGGTGCGCACTCTCCCTGATACGCAACGGCTGTGCCGCCGTCGGTGTGGAGACCGCACTGGCCGAAGGTCCCGCCACCGCCTCGGAGTTCGGCGCGCTCCGGGCCGAGGCGGAAGAGCTCACCGCGCAGGGCAGCCCCGCAGAGGTGGCGGTACTGCCCGACGCCGGATCCGGGGCCGCGGGCGACTGGAACGCGTACGACCGGTACGACGTGGTGGTGGCCGCGGGTGGTCGCGACGCGTTCCGGACCGCGATCGCCCTGCTCGGCCAGGGAGTTCCGGACGGCCGCTTCCTGCTCCCCGCCTGGACCTTCGGCGGCCGCGCGGTCGTCGGCCCGGTCGGCGAACCGGACTCGGCGGGATGTCTGGCCTGCGCGGCGCTGAGGCTGGGCGCGACAGGGGACGCGGCCGTCGCGGCCGACCTCTGGAGCGGCCTGGCCCTGGGGGATGGTGCGAGTGGACCCGCGCCGCGCGGCCCGCTCGCGGCGATGCTCGGCAATCTGCTCGGCTACGAGGTCTTCCGGCTGGTCACCAAGGCGCTGCCGGCCGAGACCCGAGGGCAGGTGCTGCTTCAGGACATGGCCTCCTTCGACGTCCTGGCGGAACGGCTGTTGCCCCATCCGCGCTGCCCGTTCTGCCCGGCCCGGTCCGGTGCTCCCGATCCCGTCGACCTGACCGAGGCCCCCGAGCGGCCCGCCTTCCAGCCGGTCGTCGCCGCCGCTCCGGACGACGGCGCGACCGAGGGGCCGCTCGCCGAGCTCGACCGTCGCTCGCTCGCGGTCCGCCCGTCCGTCGGCGTCTTCACCCGGTACACGGACGATCCGGTCACACAGACACCGCTGAAGGTCGGCGCCGTGGAGGTCGGACTGGGAGCGCCCGGACGGCGAACCGTGGTCGCCTTCGACGTCCAGCACACCGCCGGCGCCCGTCTGCGGGCCCTCAACGCCGCCGCCGAGGTCTACGCCGAGCGGGTCGTACCTGCCGTGCTCGCACCGGACGTGATCTCCCGAGCGGGACGGCCGGACGCCCCGCGAGCGGTGAACCCGGACGCGCTGACCACCGCCACCGGTGCCGGGGGTGATCCGGTGGCCTCCTGGGTCCTGGCCACATCGCTGCTGACCAAGGAGGAGACACGGGTGCCGGCCGGCGCCGTGCGGCCCTTCGGACCGGACAACCAGGACCGCCGGTTCGAGCCGTCCCGCGCCGGGGCGGGCGCCGGCGACGGCCTGCCGGCGGCCGCGGCCGCCGGCCTGCTGTCCGCGATCGCCCACGACGCGCTGCAGCGATCCGTACGAGGGGCCGGGCGCACAGTGGTGATCCCCCCGGCTGCGTTCGCCGACGTCCCCGAGGCGACCTTCCTGCTGCGTTCGGCCGGGCATCTGGGCCTCGACGTCGAACTCCTCGACCTCGGGGAGCAGGATCACACCGGGGTGTCCGTCGTGCTGGCCAGGACCCGGACCGCGGAATCGGGGGAAGAACCGGGCCGCTGGGCCACCGGCGTCGCCCTGGACCGGGCGGACGCGGCCACCGACGCCCTGCGCGACCTGCTCGGCGTGGTCCAACTCGCCGCGGAGGAGACGTGGGGCGCGCCCGACACCGGTGACCCGCTCCTTGCCGACCTCGACGCCTTCCTGATTCCGGTCACGGCACAGGGCGGCCCCACCGGATCGGCCACCGGCCCGTCCAGGGTGACGTGGACGGACGTGCTGGACCGGCTCGCCGCCACCGGGCGGGACGCCTTCGTGGTGCCCACGCACGCCGCCGACCTGCCGGCCGCCGGGATCCACACCGTACGGGTTCTGCTCACCAAGGCGGCCGGCGATGACCGTTGACCTCGTCGAGGCCGCCGACGAGACGGAGGAGCCACGGCGCGAGGCCTGCCGGCTCTTCGCCGAGGAGCTCCGTCACGCCCTGACGGAGCTGCCGTCGGAGCCGGGCCGCCGGCTCCCCGGCATCACCGTCTCCGCCCTCGGGGTACGGGACGCCTTCGCCACCCCGATCCGCACGGACGGCGCCGACCGGTCGACGCTTCCCGTGCACCTGTACGGCCGGCAGGCGATCGTCGGCCCCTGGCCGGCGAAGGGACGGGCCGGCTGCGCCGACTGTCTGCGGCGCCGCTGGCAGGGCGTGCGCTCGGTGGGGCTGCGGGAGGGCATCGAACTGCGCGGCGACACACGAGAGGCGGGGCCCTGGCCGTACCGCGTGCCGTTCGCCTCGCAGGCCGTCGCCGCCCTGATCGCCCGGCTCGCCGCCGCTCCGCGGGACGAGCGGCAGCCGTTCCCCGACGTTTGGCTGGTGGACCTGGAGCAACTGACCGTCCGTCACCATCCTCTGGTGCCCGAACCGGACTGCCCCCGGTGCGGCACACCGCAGCCGATGACCGCGGAGTCCGCCGCCCTCGTCCTGCGTCCCGCGCCGAAATACCGGCCGGGCGTCAGCAGGGTCCGGCCGGTGGACGCGTACGGCATCCAGGTGGACGCCTTCGCCAACCCCCACTGGGGCGCCGTCGGGCCGTCGGTGGTGTGCGACGTCACCTCGCCGACCACCTCGGCCACCGTGGGCTGCTTCTCCAGCCGCTCCGGGGACTATCTGCGGGAGACGTTCTGGGGCGGTCACGCCGACACGTACCACGCCAGCACCCGGATCGGTGTGCTGGAGGGCCTGGAGCGCTTCGCCGGGATGCGAGCCCGGGGCCGGGCCCTTCCCACGACCGCCTCCTTGGACGACCTCGGGCCGACCGCCGTCGACCCGCGCGAAACCGGTCTGTACACGGACGACTTCCACCGGGCCAACCCATGGGTGCCGCCCTTCGCCCCGGACCGTCCCGTCCCCTGGGTGTGGGGATGGTCGCTGCGGGACGCGCTGCCGCGCCCCGTTCCGGAGGTCCTCGCCTTCTACCACAAGCCCGGGATCGAGCACCGGTTCGTCCAGGAGAGCTCCAACGGCTGCGCCTCCGGGGGCAGCCTGGAGGAAGCCGTGCTCAGCGGCCTGATGGAGGTCCTGGAGCGGGACGCCTTCCTGCTCGCCTGGCACGGGATGCAGTCCCTCCCCGAGATCGACCCGGCGACCAGCGCCGACCCGCGCACCCGGGTCATGGTGGACCGGATGGCCATGTACGGGTACCGGGCCAGGTTCTTCGACACCCGGATCACCTTCCCGGTTCCCGTGGTCACCGCGGTCGCCGAGCGGTTCGACGGCGGCCCGGCCCGGATGTGCTTCGGGGCCGGGGCGTCCCTGGATCCGGAGGCGGCGCTCGCCGCGGCGCTGTGCGAGATCGCCACCGACTCCGTGCAGCTCCTCCAGCGCTTCCGGCGCGACGAGGCCGGATACCGCGCCATGGCCGAGGACTTCGAGAAGATCACCAGCCTCCACGACCATCCGCTGGTCTACGCGGTGCCGGAGATGGGCCGGCACGCCGACTTCCTGCTCCGCCCGTCCTCGCCCCCGGAACCGCTCGCGCGTGGACGGGTGGCCGATCTGCGATGGCCCCGCGCCGACGGCTCCGGTACGGACGTGCGGGACGACCTGATCGCCGCCGTGGACGCGGTGGCCTCCGCCGGCTTCGACGTGGTCGTCGTCGACCAGACCGTGCCCGAGCAGCGCGCGCTGGGTCTGCACACCGTGAAAGTGCTGGTGCCGGGGTTGCTCCCGCTCGACTTCGGCTGGACACGACAGCGTGCCCGGCACATGCCCCGGATGCGCACCGCGCTGCGTGAGGCGGGCCTGCGGCCGGGCGACCTGACCGAGGCCGACCTCAACCCCGGCCCGCACCCGTTCCCGTGACCGGCCGCCCGTCCGTACCGGCGCGAGCGCGCCACGAACCGAGGAAAGGGGGAACCCATGGGGTACGCCCATGAGTACGCGCACGCCATCCTGCACCGCGGCCGCGTGCCGATGGAACCCACCGACCATGTCGTGAACTGGGCCGACGGCCCGCGCAGGGGCAAGTACTACCCGAACGCCGAGACGTTCGCCCTGCCGGGCACCGAGGACCTCCCCGACGTACCGATCGCGCAGGGCCTGCTGCCGGGCGAGGGCAAGGATCCGGGCGCCGCCAGGCATCCCGGCGCCGCCAGGCATCAGGCCATCACCGCCGACGGCCCGCGCGGGTTCAGCCTTCCGCTGCTGTCGGCCATGCTCAAGGACTCGTACGGGCTGACCGGGCGCCGCCTCGGGATCCAGGCCAACACCGACCTGGCCGGGCTGCCGTTCTACACCCATGCGAACTGGTCGCGCGGCACCGCGGGCGGTGGCGGCCTCTACCCGGTGAGCGTCCACTGGGCGTCCGGCCCCTCCGGCCCCCTCACCCCCGGCCTCCACTACTACGACGTCCACCGGCACGCCCTGCAGCGGCTGTTGGCCGGCGATGTCACGGGCCGGGTCCGTGACGCCCTGGGCGCGGACGCGCCCGCCGAGGCCCTCGACACCGACCAGTACCTGATCCTCGGCGTCAAGTACTGGCAGAACTCCTTCAAGTACAACAGCTTCTCGTTCCACGTGGTCTCCACCGACCTCGGCACCCTGGTGCAGACCTGGCGGATCTGGGCCGCGGCCCGGGGACTGCGACTCGCCCCCGTGCTCTGGTTCGACGAACCCGCGCTGAACGAGTTGCTCGGCGTACCCGGCGAGGAGGAGGCGGTGTTCGCGGTCGTGCCGCTGCACTGGGACGGGCCGCGCCCCGGGCGCGCAGCATCTCAGGACGCCGCGTGCGCCTTCGGACCCGCAGCCTGTCGGGACGCTCCGCGCACGTGCCCCTGCCACCGCCCCACCGTCCGACATCGGGATGTCGAACGCTCCCGTACCCTGCTGGACTTCAGCACGCTGAGGGCCATGCACGAGGCGACCCTGGACGGCGCCACCTCCCGTCCCCTCCCCGGTGCGCTGGCCGCCGCGGCGGCCCTCCCGGACGACGGCGACGGAGTCCGCGTGGCTCTGACCGAGCCCGCCCTGCCCGGCACCGGCGTACGACGGGTTCTGCGCGACCGCCGTTCCAGCTTCGGCAGGTTCGACGCCCGGCGCCGGGTCTCCACCGGGGACCTGTCGTCGGTCCTGGCGGCCTGTGCCGAGACCCGACTCGCCGGGGACACCGATCCGTCCGGTGAGCTCCGGCTCGCCAGGCTCTACGCCTTCGTCAACCACGTCGAGGGCGTCGAGCAGGGCGCGTACGCCTACGACCCCGACCGCGGCGATCTGTGCCTGGTCGCCGCGGGCCCGCAGGGCTCGTTCCTCCAGGCGAACTATTTCCTGGCCAACTACAACCTGGAGCAGGCCGGCGCGGTCCTGGTGCCCACCGTGCGGACCACCGCCGTGCTGGACGCCGTGGGCGACCGTGGCTACCGGCTCGCCGTCGGCACGGCCGGAGCCGTCGCACAGAGCTTCTACCTGGCGGCCTCCGCGCTGGGCCTGGGCGCGGGTGTGGCCCTCGGCTTCGACAACGTCTCGTTCGTCGAGCGCCTCGGCCTCGCGGACGGCGACGAGGCCCCGCTGCTCATCATGGCCCTCGGTCACGAACGGCCCGGGCCCGCCGACTTCCACCACGAGATCGCCTGACGGCCTCGGAGGATCCCCCATGACACCCACAGAGTCCGGCGTCCCGGAGACCGGCGTGCAGCACCCCGGCGTCCCCGACACCGCCGTCGCGGGCGCCGGCACGGAGCCCGGGACCCACTGGGAGCCCGGCAGACGCTTCGTGCTCCGCGCGGCCGGTCTGCCCATCGAGACGGTTACCGGTCTGCGCTGCCCCGACACCCGCGGCTGGGCCGACGCCGTACTGGCCGAGGAGGAGCGGCTGACCTCCGCCGGAGCGGACCTCAGCGATCTGCTGCACGCCCTGGTCAAGTCGACCACCGGTCCCGGCGAGGGCCCGGACGACGCCGCGCTGCGCCGCGGCCTCCTCGACCTGCGGCGGCGGGTCTTCAACAACCGGCTGCCGGCCGACCCCGAGGCCGCCGTCCGTCTGGTGGCGGAGCTGGACCGGGAGGCCGGCGAGCGCACCGCCCGCTGGCTTCGGGACCGTGCGCGTCTCGGGGAGCTGATGGCCACCGGAGCCGAGTTGTTCGCCGGTGAACTCCAGGAGAGCCGAGGCGCGTTGCGCCGCGCGCTGGCCGAGGAGCGGCTGCGACGAGGCCTTCTGCTCGCCTCGCCCGCCCTGGACGGCCGACTGGACGCCTACCTGCGCGACACGAGCCCGCGGCCCGGCAACGGCCTGCGCAAGATCGAGCGTTCCGCCCTCACCTATCTGTACCGCACGGCCTGCAAGACCAGCCCCTTCAGCACCTTCACCGCCATCGGCCTCGCGGGCTTCGCGGGTGACCCCGCGGACGACGGGGCCGCGTTGGAGGTCGGCGGGGAGTGGGTGAGCCACGTACGGCTCAACGTCGTGGTGCTGCGCCGGCTGACCGAGCTGATCACCGCCGACCACGAACGCCGCCAGGACCTGCCGGTGGTCCTCTCTCCGGGCTGGAAACGGGACGCCGATCGCATCCGCTACGTACGCCATGTGACGACCACGGGCGACGACAGCGCCGCCGTCACCTTCGACGCGGTCCGCGACCGGCTGTTCTTCCTGGGCAGCAGCGGCACCCTGGACCGGCTCCTGGAATGGCTCGGCGGCCACGACGGCGTGGTGCGCCACCGGGACCTGGTGGACTGGCTGGAGACGGAGCACCGGACCGGACGGGACGAGTGCGAGCGGTACGCGTCGGCCCTGCTGAACGTCGGCATGGTGCAGGTTCCCGCGCTCCGTACGGACGTGCACAGCCGCGACCCGCTGCGGTCCTACCAGGACGCCCTGCGCTCCCTCGGGGCGCCGTGGGCCGACCGGCTCGTCGACCTCCTCGACGGACCGGCCGCCTGCCTCGCCCGCTACCCCGAGGCCGACGTCGACGAGAGCCGCACCCTGCTGAGCACCCTGCGTGGTCAACTCCAGGACGTGCAGCGGGAACTGGGGGCGGCCGAGCCGACCCTTCCGCAGACCTTGCTGTACGAGGACGTCAGCACGGGTGACGACCTGGTCTGCGGACCCGCCGTGCTGAACGGGGAGACCGGCCGGGCGCTCCGGGCCGTCGAGGGCGTCCTGCCGCTCTTCGACCTGACGCTCCCTCAACGCATCACCCTGCTCGGCTTCTTCGTCGCCCGGTACGGCCGGGGCGGCCGCTGCGACGACCTGCTGGGCCTGGTCCACGACTTCCACGAGGACTTCTTCGACCAGTACGTGTCCTTCACCTCCAAGCGCGCCTCCTTCGACGCGGACGGCGCGTACGTACCCGAGGAGAACTGGCTCGGGCAGAGCGAGATGAAGGCCCTCGACCGAGCCCGAAGGTATTTCCACGGCGGTATGCGAGCCCTGTGGGAGCAGCACGGAGCGAAGGATGCCGAGGAGGTCGAACTGGCCGGTGACCTGCTCACCGGAACGGCCGCCGAACTCGCCTCGCTCGCGGGCCGCTTCGTCCCGCAGAGCCACCATCTCCAGCTCTCCCGGCCCGACGGAGGACGGCAGCTCGTCGTCCTCAACAAGTCCTACGGCGGACTGGCCTTCCCCTTCAGCCGGTTCACCCACCTCTACGACGGCACCGGACCGGACACGGACACCGCGTCACCCGGCTTCTCCGACGCCCTGCGCGAGGAGATCGCGGACCGTAGGCCGGACGGCGCCGTCTTCGCGGAAGTCACCGGAGGGCCGGTCACCAGCAACCTGAACCTGCACGGCCGGCTCACCGACCACCGGATCGTCTGTCCGGGCGAGGCCGGCGCCGCGCCCGAAGAGGCCCTCATCCACCTCGACGACCTCTACGTCGAACACGACGAGTCGGCCGGCCGTCTGGTGCTCCGCTCCCGCCGCCTCGACCGTGAGGTCGTGCCGGTCTACCTCGGCTATCTCGTGCCGATCGCGCTGCCCGCCATCCCGCGCACCCTGCTGCTGCTCTCCCCGTCCACCATGGCCCCCTTCGACGTATGGGCGGGAGTGCCCGAGGGCGAGGCGGAGGACGGGGTCACCCGCAGGCCGCGGGTCCGCCACGGAAACGTGGTGGTGGGCCGGCGCAGCTGGACCGCGCTCGCCGAGGTCCTGCCGGCACCCCGTCCCGGCACGGGGGAGGAGGAGTACTACCTGGACTGGCAGCGCTGGCGGCGCGCCCACGGGCTGCCCGACCGCTGCTTCGCCACGGTCTCCCACCCGGGCCGGGGCCCGATCGGAGCCAAGCCGCTCTACGTCGATTTCGACAGTCCGCTCTCCCTGTCCGCCCTCGACGCCCTCGTGGAGCGGAAGCCGGGCACCCGGGTGGCCTTCCAGGAAATGCTCCCCGCCGAGGACGGGCTCCACGTCACCTCGCGGCGGGGCCGGCACGTGGCCGAACTCTCCGTGGAGACCTTCACCACCCGCCATGTCCCGCAGTCCGGCCAGGAGGTCGCACCGTCATGCCCGAACTGACCGAGCCCGCGGCCTTCCGGGCGACCCCGGAAGGCACCGAACCCTCGCCCTGGCTGGCGCTGCACATCTTCTACGCCGCCAACCCCCAGCCGCTGCTCGTCGACTGCGTCCGTCCGCTGGTCGACCGGCTCACCGAGGACGGTCTGCTGTCGGGGCACTTCTTCATCACCTACTGGCTGGAGGGGCCGCACGTGCGGCTGCGCCTCCGCCCGAGCGGCCCCGGCGCCGAGGCCGAGGTGCGTCGGCGCGCCGAGGAGGCCATCAACGGCTTTCTCAAGACCCGCCCGGCCCTCTACGAGGTCGACTCCGGTTTCCTGAAGGACTTCTACAACGCCCTCTTCGACATCGAGTTCCCCGGCGAGGACCGCGCCAGGTACATGGGCGCGGACGGCCGGATGAACCTCAGGCCCAACAACTCCTTCTCCTACGAGGTCTACGCCCCCGAGTACGCCAAGTACGGCGGACCGGCCGGTGTGGACCTCGCCGAATGGCATTTCCGGCACTCCAGCGACCTGGTCCTGGAGGCGTACCGGAGCATGAATCTCCATCTGCGGACGGTACTGCTCGGGACGTCCGCCCAGCTGATGATGGTGATGGCGAGCTGCTTCCTGCCCGAGGAGGAGCGGCTCGCGGAGTACCTCGACTCGTACTACGCCTTCTGGCACCGGCTGTTCCCGGGGACCGGCTTCATCGGATCCGCCGAGTACGAGCAGACCTACGAGCGCATGGCGCCCTCCCTCGGCAGCCGGTTCGCCCAGCTCAGGCAGGCGGTCACGAGCCGCGACCTGGCCCGGCTCCCGGCGTTCCTGCGCGGCTGGGCCGAGCACTGCCTGGAACTGCGCGAGCGGGTGGTGGATCTCACCGATCGCGGCGAACTCGCCTTCCCGGCCTGGGAAGGCCCGGCCCGTGAGGACACCGGCCAGGAGCGCGCCGAGGATCCCGACGCGGCTCCCCTGGTGACCGTGACCCATGCGCCGGCGGTGTTGCCCCGGCTGCTTTCGCCGTACATGCACATGACCAACAACCGGCTGCATGTGACGATCCGGGACGAGGCGTACCTGGCGTTCGTTCTGGGCCGGGTGCTGCGTGAGCGGCCGGGTGACGGACCGCGGGAGGACTCATGAGCGCCACGGAGCACGCCGGCCGTGCCGCCGCGGCCCGCGCCTACCGGCCCGCGCTGCGGCCGGGTGTGCTGATCGGCCCGCCCGTGCTGCGCGGGCCGCGCACCGTGCACCTCATCAAACACCCGGTCAGCGGCGCCACGTTCGAGGTCGGCCCCAAGGAGCACTTCGTCATCAGCAGGCTCGACGGCACCCGGAACCTCGACGACGTCGTGTCCGAGTACGCGGCCCGCTTCCACCTCAGGCTCCCCGAGGAGCAGTGGACCCGGCTGCTCGGCCTGCTCGGCACCCGGGGACTCCTGGCCGGCTCCCCGGACCCCGCGCCGCCCGAGCCACCGCCCGCCCGCACCGGCACCTTCTGGAAGGGCAGCCGACGGACCGTCGCGGACGCGCACAGGACCGCGGGACGCCTCCACCGGCTGCTGTCGCCAGTGCTCCGCCCATGGGCGCAACTACCATTGGTGGTCGCTGAGTTGGTGATGATCGGCACTGTACTGGCGGATCCGGTGACCTTCCTCGGCGGCACCCTCGACCTGCTGACCCGCCCCCTCGCGCTGATCCCCTTCGCGGTCTTCCTCTGGTTCAGCATCTGCCTGCACGAACTCGCTCACGGCATCGCCGCCCGGCACTACGGCGGTGTGGTGACCGAGATCGGGCTGCGCTGGCGGTTTCCGGCGCTGATGATGTACTGCACGGTCGACAACTACCTGTTCCTCCCCGGCCTGCGATCCAAGTCGGTCGTGGCCGCCGCCGGCGCACACGTCAACTTCGTGCTCCTGCTGCCCTTCGCGCTCTGGTGGGCGCTCCTGGAGCAGGCGGACCCCATCCGCCCGCCGCTCGCCGGAGTGCTCTTCATCGGCATCGTGCAGGCCCTGAGCAACCTGGTGCCGCTGCCGCCGCTGGACGGGTACCGCATCCTCGGTCACGCCCTGGGCACCGCCAACCTCGCCCCGGAGACCTGGACCTACGTGGCGCTGCGGCGGCAGGGGCGGGAGGCGGTCGCCGCGTATCCGCGGCGGGCCCGCCGCATCCACACCTCCTACGCCGTCACGGCGGTCGCCCTGGTGCTGCTCGCGGTGGCCGGAAGCTGCACGGCCGTCCTCCTGCTGCTCCTCCGATGACCTCGACCTCCCGACTCGACGGCGAAAGATCACGCAACTCATGAATGAGGTACCCGTATGAGCTCCACCGCCCCCCTCGCAGATCCCGGAGCCCAACCGGCCGTCGCGGTCGGCGACGTGACCAAGACCTATGGCGACCGCAGGGCCGTCGACGGGGTCACCCTGACCATCCGGCGTGGCGAGTTCTTCGGCCTGCTCGGCCCCAACGGCGCCGGAAAGTCCACCCTGGTGGAGATCATGGAAGGGCTGCGCAAGGCCGACTCCGGCACGGTCACGGTCTTCGGCGAGTCGCCCTGGCCGCGCAACACCGCTCTGCTGCCGCGCATGGGTGTGCAGACCCAGTCCTCGGCCTTCTTCGTACGGCAGACCGTCCACGAGCACCTGCGCACCGTCGCGGCGCTGTTCGGCGCCGACCGCGCGGCCGTCGACGCGACCCTCGGCGCCGTGGGCCTCGACGGGCAGCACGACGTCCGGGTCGACAACCTCTCCGGCGGCCAGCGGCAGCGGCTCGCCATCGCCTCGGCCCTGGTCCACGGACCCGAGTTGATCTTCCTCGACGAGCCGACCGCCTCGCTCGACCCGGAAGGCCGCCGCGACCTGTGGGAGGTCCTGCGGGGTCTCAAGGCGGAGGGCCGGACCATCGTCTACACCACCCATCACCTCGACGAGGCGGAGGCGCTCTGCGACCGCGTCGGCATCCTGGTGGCAGGCCGTCTCGTCGTCACCGACGAACCGCAGCACCTGATCCGGACCTTCGGCGCCAGTAGCCGACTGCTGGTGCCGCTCGGCCGGATCGACGAGGAGCGGGCCCGGTCCCTGCCCGGCGTGGACGGCGTCTCGGTGCAGGGCGGACACCTCGTCCTGGAGACCCGCGCCACCGGCCGGGTGCTCGCCGCCCTCGACGCCGTGACCGGTCTGGACGGCGTGCAGACCCGCACTCCCAGCCTCGAGGACGTCTACCTCGAACTCACCGCCCGGCGGACCCCCCTCGCCCCGAACAACCAGGAGCAGCAGGCATGAGCGCCTACTCCGCCCTGACCGCAGCGGGTTACCGCGCCCAGGTCCGGGACAAGACGACCGTCTTCTTCACCTTCGCCTTCCCGCTGATCTTCCTCGTCGTCTTCGGGCTCGTCTTCCGCGGCCGGGCCGTCGAGGAGAGCGGCTTCTCGTACCTCTCCTACACGGCCTCGGGAGTGCTCTCCTGGGGCGTCGCGAATGCCGCCGTGTTCGGTATCGGGTTCACGCTGATGCAGTGGCGCGCGGACGACATCCTCCGGATGATCCGCATGTCGCCGGCCCCGCTGTCCTCCGTCATCGGGTCCCGCTACGTCCTGGCCCTGGGCGTGGGGTTCGTCCAGTCGGTGCTGTTCGTCGGCGTGGCGATGCTTCCCGGCTTCGGCCTCGTGCCCGCGTCCCGGTGGCCCCTGCTGATACCCGTCATGCTGCTCGGCATCACGACCTTCCTGCTGCTCGGGGTGATCATCGGCAGCATCGCCGACACCCCGGAGTCGGTCGCCGGCATCGCCAACTTCCTGATGCTGCCCATGGCCTTCCTGTCCGGGTCGTTCTTCCCCCTGGACTCCATGCCCGAGTGGCTGCAGCGCGTCTCGCTGATCCTGCCGCTGCGCTATCTCAACGACGCGGTGTCGGCCGCCCTGACGGGTCGGGGCGACCTCTCCGACATCGGCGTCGGGTGTGCCGGGCTCGTCGCCTTCGCCGTCGTCTTCGGGGCGGTCGCGGCGCGCACCTTCCGCTGGACGAAGACCTCATGAGCACCGCCACCCGGCTGCTCCCGCATCCGATGGAGGAGGCCCGCGACGCCCTCCAGACCTTCCTGGAGGGCCACTTCGGGGCCGACGCCCCACGGGTCGTGCCGGTCGGCGCCGTCGGCGCGCGGGGCGCGGCCACCGAAGCACCGGACCCCTGGGGTGCGGACCGTCCGACGGCGCTGGTCCACCTCAGCGCCTCGGCGGTCCTGCTCGGGCCCTGGGGAGGAGACGGCAGCGCACCCGCCTGCGGCCGCTGTCTCGCCCTGCGATGGCAGCGGCTGCGCAGCCGCAGCGAGCGCAACGCCCTGGAGACCGGCGGCCTCGACGGGCCCCGCCCGGCCGGGGCCTGGCCGCTGCTCACCCCTCACGTCCACGACACCGTGGCCGCGCTGTGCGAGGCCCTGCTGCGCGGGCCCCGCCCGGTGCCGCCGGCCGAGCACCCGGCGGACCGCGCCCTGCCCCAGGTGACGCGGCTCGACCTGGCGAACCTCCTGATCAGGACGTATCCACTGCTCGCCGACCCGCTCTGCCCGGACTGCGGTCCGCGAGCCCGGGCCCAGGCGCCGGACGACGTGCGCGCGCTCACCCTCGTACCGCGTCCCAAACCGGACCCCGGCACCTACCGGCTGCGCTCGGCCTTCGCCTACCCGCTCCCCGTCGACGCCCTCGCCAATCCCGTCTGCGGCGCCCTGGGGGCCGGTACCTGGACCGACGTCACCTCGTCCACCACCGCTCCGGTGGCCGGCAGCGCGTTCGTGCGTGGATACGCGGGGCTCCACGACGTCACCTGGAGCGGTCAGGAGAACTCGTTCGCCACCAGCCGCCGGCTCGCGTTCCTCGAGGGTCTGGAGCGGTACGCGGGCACCCACCGGCGCGGCGGCCACGCGCCGGTCGTCGGCTCGTACGACGAACTGAAGGCCCGGGCGATCGACCCGGCCGTGTGCGGCCTCTACGGCCCGGAGACCTACCGGGACGACCCGATGGTCAGGCCCTTCGACCCCGGCCGGCCCCTCCCCTGGGAGTGGGGCTGGTCGCTGCGCGACGAGCGCCCGGTGCTCGTACCGTCGCGGCTGGTCTACTACAGCATCCCGCTCGCCGACGACGACTTCGTCTTCGAGTGCTCCAACGGCTGTGCCATCGGTGGCTGCCTGGAGGAGGCGGTACTCGGCGGGCTGCTCGAACTCGTCGAGCGCGACTCCTTCCTGAACGGCTGGTACGGCGCGGTCCTGCTGCCCCGGATCGACCTGGCGTCTGTCGGCAGTCCCACCGCCGCCGCCATGGTCGAGCGGGCCGCCCTGCAGGGTTACGACGTGCACGCCTTCGACAACCGGATCGACATGGCGATCCCGGCCGTGACCGTGGTCGGCGTGCGCAGGGACGGGGGCCCGGGCACCTTGTCCTTCGCGGCCGCGGCCTCCTTGGACCCGAGGTCCGCGGTCGAGGGGGCACTGTCCGAGGTCCTGAGCTACATCCCGCACCTGGCCCGGCAGACCGCCGAACGCCGCGCCGAACTGGAGGCCATGGCCGACGACTTCGCCCTGGTGCGTCATCTGAAGGACCATCCCCAGCTCTACGGTCTGCCCCGCATGGCCGAGCACGCGCGGGGCTACCTGGAGCAGTCGGAGGCCCGCCCCTTCGACGAGGTGTACCGGGACTGGGAGAGCCACGGCCGCCCCCGCACCGGCGACCTGCGGGACGACGTCGCCGTGGTCGGGGACGAGCTGGTCCGGGCCGGCCATGACGTCATCGTCGTCGACCAGACCTCACCCGAGCAGGAACGGATGGGGCTGCGGACGGTCGCCACGGTCGTGCCGGGGCTGCTGCCGATCGACTTCGGCTGGAACCGGCAGCGCGCCCTGCTGATGCCGCGGCTGCGCACCGCGCCACGACGCGGCGGACACCGGGACCGCGACCTCACCGACGCGGAGATCCGCCGGGCTCCGCATCCCTTCCCCTGATCCCGCCCGCGTCCCTGATCCCACACCGGATCCCCAGAACCACCGGATCCCCAGAACCCACGCCACCCGGGCCTCCCCACACCACGGCGGAGGCCCGGCCGTTCCCCGGAGTCCGCCCATGAACCCGCCGTCCCTCCTCGTCCTCGCCGGAGACGTCCTGCGGCCGGCTCTCACCCTCTACCTGGACCTCCACGCGCATCCCGAGACGTCCGGGGAGGAAGCCCGCACCGCGGACCGCTTCGCCCGGCGACTCACCGCGGCCGGCTGCGACGTCACCCAGGGCGTGGGCGGCCACGGCGTCGTGGGCGTCCTTCGCAACGGAGACGGCCCCCGCGTCTGGCTGCGGGCGGAGCTCGACGCGCTCCCGATCCGCGAGCGGACAGGGCTGCCGTACGCCAGCGGCAACGACGCCATGCACGCGTGCGGCCATGACCTGCACCTGGCCGCGGCGGCCGGCACCGCGGAGCTGCTCGCCCGCCTCTCCGACCGATGGCAGGGCACCCTGCTGGTGGTGGGACAACCCGCCGAGGAGACGCTCGGCGGGGCGGAGGCCATGCTGCGCGACCGACTGTACGAACGGTTCGGCAGGCCCGATGTCGTGCTCGCCCAGCACGCCGTACCGATGCCCTCCGGCACCGTCGCGCACGCGACGGAAGGGACGCCGATGGGGGCGGCAGGCGCGGTGCTCGACGTGACGGTGCACGGACGGGGCGGTCACGCCGCCACCCCGCACCTCGCGGTGGACCCGGTCGTCGCCGCGGCCGCCATCGTGACCCGGCTCCAGACCGTCGTCGCCCGCGAGACCGCCCCCGCCGACCAGGTGACGCTGACCGTGGGCACGCTACGGGCCGGAACGGCCTCCAACGTCATACCGGACCACGCCACCCTCGGCATCGGGATCCGCGCGTCGAGCGAGGCAACTCTCGACCGGGCCCTGTCCGCTGTGCACCGCATCGTCCTTGCCGAGAGCTCCGCCGCGGGTGCCCCGAGGGAACCCGAGGTGACCGTCACCTCCCGCTCGGCGGCCCTGCGCTGCGACCCGAGCACCACCGCGTCGATACGGCGCTCCCACACGCGTCTCCTGGGCCCGGGACGGGCCCTGACCTGGCCGGGATCCATGGCCACGGAGGACTTTCCGTTGTTCGGGGATGCCGGAGCCGGGATCCACGGGCAGCACGGAGTGCCCCTGGTCTACTGGATGCTCGGCGTGCTGAACCCGGCCGAATGGGGCCGGGCCGCGGTCGACGGCACCGACACCCCACCGCCACCCGCCCCGAACCACTCCCCGTACTTCGCGCCCGACATCCGCAGCGCCCTGCGCCCGGCGATCGCCGCGCTCACGACGGCGGCGCTCGACCGGTTCGCCGCCACGTGAGAGGGCCGGCGATCGGAACACGACGGATCAGGAATCAAGAAGCGTGGACCCCGCGCCGCCACTAGCGTGACCGGTACGGAGAGGGCAGCGTCCACGCGAGCCGGGCGACGCCCGCGGAGACCGCCGAAGCGGCCCGCCCAACAGATGGAGACACGAAGAGCATGGCCAAGAGGACGAACACGCGGACGCCCGCGCCGCGCGCCACCGACAACCACGACGTGATCCGTGTGCTCGGCGCCCGCGAGAACAACCTCAAGGACGTCAGCATCGAGATCCCGAAGCGCCAACTGACGGTGTTCACCGGAGTCTCCGGCTCGGGCAAGAGCTCGCTGGTCTTCGACACGATCGCCGCGGAGTCCCAGCGGCTGATCAACGAGACGTACAGCGCCTTCGTCCAGGGCTTCATGCCGACCCTCGCACGACCCGACGTCGACGTCCTCGAAGGGCTGACGACCGCCATCAGCGTCGACCAGCAGCGGATGGGGGCCGATCCCCGGTCCACGGTCGGCACCGCCACCGACGCCAACGCCATGCTGCGCATCCTCTTCAGCCGCCTCGGGAAGCCGCACATCGGCCCGCCCAGCGCCTACGCCTTCAACGTGCCCACGGTCCGGGCAGCCGGTGCCATCACCGTCGAGCGCGGTGAGAAGAAGGCGGTGAAGGCGACCTTCAGTCGTACCGGCGGCATGTGTTCCCGCTGTGAGGGCCGTGGCTCGGTCACCGACCTCGACCTCGCCCAGCTCTACGACGACTCCAAGTCGCTCGACGAGGGCGCCCTGACCATCCCCGGCTACAAGCCGGGCGGCTGGAACTACCGGCTGTACAGCGAGTCCGGTCTCTTCGCCTCGGACAAGCCGATCCGCCGGTTCACCAAGCGTGAGCTGCACGCCTTCCTCCACCACGAGCCGACCCGGATGAAGATCGCGGGCATCAACATGACCTACGAGGGTCTGATCCCGCGGATCCAGAAGTCGATGCTCGCCAAGGACAAGGAGGGGATGCAGCCCCACATCCGCGAGTTCGTGGAACGGGCCGTCACCTTCACGACCTGCCCCGAGTGCGACGGCACCCGGCTCGCCGAGGGCGCCCGGTCGTCGAAGATCAAGCGGGTCAGCATCGCCGACGCCTGCGCGATGCAGATCAGCGACCTGGCCGAATGGGTCCGCGGCCTGAAGGAGCCCTCGGTGGCCCCGCTGCTCACCGCACTGAGGCACACCCTCGACTCGTTCGTGGAGATCGGGCTCGGCTACCTCTCGCTCGACCGGCCGGCCGGCACGCTGTCGGGCGGCGAGGCACAGCGCGTCAAGATGATCCGCCACCTCGGCTCCGCGCTCACCGACGTCACCTACGTCTTCGACGAGCCGACGATCGGACTGCACCCCCACGACATCCAGCGGATGAACGACCTGCTGCTGCGGCTGCGCGACAAGGGCAACACCGTGCTCGTCGTGGAGCACAAGCCGGAGGCGATCGCGATCGCCGACCACGTCGTCGACCTCGGCCCCGGCGCCGGTACGGCGGGCGGCACCGTCTGCTTCGAAGGCACCGTCGAAGGGCTGCGGGCCGGCGACACCGTCACCGGCCGCCACCTCGACGACCGGGCCACCGTCAAGGAGACGGTACGCAAGCCCACCGGGGCCCTGGAGATCCGCGGCGCGACCGCGAACAACCTGCGGAAGGTCGACGTAGACGTCCCGCTCGGGGTACTCGTCGTCGTCACCGGTGTCGCGGGCTCCGGCAAGAGCTCCCTCGTCCACGGATCGATCCCCGCCGGCGAGGACGTGGTCGCGATCGACCAGAGCCCGATCCGCGGCTCGCGGCGGAGCAACCCCGCGACGTACACCGGACTGCTCGAGCCGATCCGCAAGGCGTTCGCCAAGGCCAACGACGTGAAGCCGGCGCTGTTCAGCGCCAACTCCGAGGGCGCCTGCCCCACGTGCAACGGCGCCGGTGTCATCTACACCGACCTGGCCATGATGGCCGGTGTCGCCACCACCTGCGAGGACTGCGAGGGCAAGCGGTTCCAGGCGTCGGTGCTCGAGTACCACCTCGGCGGCCGTGACATCAGCGAGGTGCTCGCTATGTCGGTGAACGAGGCGGAGGAGTTCCTCGGCGCCGGCGAGGCCCGCACCCCGGCCGCGCACAAGATCCTCGAACGTCTCTCCGACGTCGGGCTCGGCTACCTCACCCTCGGCCAGCCGCTCACCACGCTGTCCGGCGGCGAGCGGCAGCGGCTCAAGCTGGCCACGCACATGGCGGAGAAGGGTGGCGTCTACGTTCTCGACGAGCCGACGACCGGCCTCCACCTCGCAGACGTCGAGCACCTGTTGGGGCTGCTGGACCGGCTCGTCGACGCCGGGAAGTCGGTCATCGTCATCGAGCACCACCAGGCGGTGATGGCGCACGCCGACTGGATCATCGACCTCGGCCCCGGCGCCGGCCACGACGGCGGCCGGGTCGTCTTCGAGGGCACACCCGCCGACCTCGTCGCCGACCGCTCCACCCTCACGGGCGAGCACCTCGCGGCCTACGTGGGCAGCTGACCGAAGCCGCACAGTGCTGAAGGGGGTGTCCGGCGGACCACGGCCGGACACCCCCTGGCGTTAGCCTTGTCGAGTGACAACGATCTTCGTACTGGACGGCGGGCGCATCGAGGCGCTGGAGGACTTCTGGCGGGTGATGGGTGAAGCGGTCAACGGTCCCGGCGGCTACTTCGGCAGCAGCCTCGACGCGTTCAACGACTGCCTCCGCGGCGGCTACGGCGCCCCCGAGAACGGCGACTTCACGGTGGAGTGGCACGACCACGCCCACTCCCGGCACGCGCTGGGGCACCCGGAGACCGCCCGCCAACTGGAGCTCCGGCTGAAGCGCTGCCACCCCGACAACAGGCCGGCGGTCGCCGAGAAGCTCGACGCGGCACGCGCCGGCCGGGGACCGACGGTCTTCGACCGGATCGTCGAGATCTTCGAAGCCCAGGTCCCCGGAGCGCTGGTGCTCCGCTGATCCTCAGTCGAGGAACTCCCCGTCGCGGGCCACCACGACTCCGCCGTGCACGACCATGTCGCGCCGCGGCATGTCCACCACGACCTGGGGCAGGCATTCGCCCCGCACGAGAACGAAGTCGGCCGGGGCGCCGGGCTCCAGGTCCGCATGGTCGAGCCCCATGACGTCGGCGCCTCCGTGGGCCGCGACGCGGTAGCAGTTCGTCAGCTCCTCGTCGAGGCGTACGTCCGTCACCCACCCGAGCAGATGTGCGCGGTGCAGCATGTCGGCGTTTCCGAACGGGCTCCAGGAGTCGCGCACACCGTCGGATCCGAGCCCCACCCGCACCCCGTGCTCGCGCAGTCGGGCGATCGGCAGCACGAGGGAGTCGGACGGCGCCACCGTGGTGAGGGCGATGTCCTGGTCGCCCAGGTCGGCGGCGAGGGAACCGAGTTCGCCGTCGGTCAGGCCGGGCAGACAGAAGACATGGCTGACGGTGACCTTGCCGGCCAGGGACAGGGCGCGCGTGCGGTCGATGATGCCGCGCATTGCCTTGATCCCCTTCTCGCCACGGTCGTGCAGGTGGATGTCCACGCCGACGCCGTGCCGGTCCGCGATGCCGAAGACGAGGTCGAGCTGCTCGTCGAGGGCGTCGTCGAAACCGATCGGGTCGATACCGCCGATCATGTCGATGACGCCTGCGCGCGCCGCCTCCTCCAGCAGTTCCGCCGTGCCTGGCGTGCGGACGACGCCGTGCTGGGGGAACGCCACGATCTGGATGTCGAGGGCGTGGCGCAGCCGCTCCCGGGCCTCGGCCACTCCCTCGACACCCGTGAGACCGTAGGCCGGAGCCACATCGGCGTGGGCGCGCATGGCCCGCGTGCCGCGGGTGACGGCGTGGGCCATCAGCCCGTACGCGCGCTCCGCGACGGGGCGGCGCTGGCTGCGGAACAGCTCCACGTCCTGGGCGACGTAGTCGGCGATGCCGCTCGCCGGCTTCCGTGACACCCAGGAGCCGCCCCAGGTCGTCTTGTCGGGGTGGATGTGCGCGTCCACGAGGGAGGGAAGCGCGATCCGGCCGCCGCCGTCGACGACCTTCGCGCCGCGCGGCGCCGGGCCGTCGAAGACGCGGCCGTCGACGACCACCAGGTCCGTGGGCTTCGCCGCGCCGAACGGGCGCACGTTACGGAAGACCACGGCCTTGTCGCGGCGCCCCTTCGCACCGGACACGGCTGCCGACGCCGACCCTTCGGCGGACACGGTCGCGGCCTCGGCGGGGGTGCCGACGGCCCAGGTGGCGGTGCCGGCCAGGGCGGCGGCACCGGCCAGCATCGTGCGACGGGAGAGCGCGCTGGGGGAGGGCGAGGACGGCTGCATGGGGACTCCTTCGGCGGGGTGGTGAGGGGGAGGGTTCGGTGGCTGTGTCGAGGAACGGTGGACAGCCGGGGCGTGCGGTGGTGGGGAGCGGGGGATGTCCGGCTGCGGGGGATGTCGGCTGTACGTACGGGAGTTGACGCGGCGGCGGCACGGGGCGGGCGGGCCGGGGAACGGGCCACGACGCTGCGGCGGCCCGGGACATGGGCCATCGTGCGGGCGTCGGTTCGTACCTGACGGGCCGACGCGCGGGCCCATGGGCCGCGTGGCGTGAGCGCCGACGGGACGGGGCCGGCCCATGGGCCACGGCTCGCCTGGGGCGCACGGGCCGTGGCGCTGTCCGACGGCCCCCGACGCGCGGCCGCCGGGTCAGACCGGGATGCCCGCCCGCACCACGCGGACCGGGCGCATGAGCGTGGTGACGTCGGACAGCGGGTCGGTGTCCACGAGGATCGCGTCACCCGCGAATCCGCGCGCGAGGCGGCCCACCGTGCGTTCGTGACCGAGGAGGCGGGCGGCGCCGGTCGTGGCGGTGCGGATCGCGTCGAGCGCCGGCAGACCGGCTGCCCGCATCAGTTCCACCTCGCGGCCGATCGGGCGCACGGTGCCGCCCGAGGAGTCGGTCCCGGCGGCGAGCGGGACGCCCTGTTCGTGTGCGGCGAGGACCGCCCGCTTCAGGACGGGGAGGTAGGTGCGTCCCCGCTCGGCGAGGACCGGGTTCGTGGACTCCGCCAGGCCGGCGATGGCCGTGAGGGTGGGGGTGAAGTACGTCCCTCTGCGCCGCATCTCGCGCAGCGTGCGCTCGCCGACGAACGCGCCGTGCTCCAGGGAGCGGATGCCCGCCGTCACGGCGTCGTGGCAGCCCTGCTCGCTGTAGCTGTGACACAGGACGCCCTTGCCGCGCCGTCGGGCCGCCGCGACGATCTCGGCGAGCTGTTCGTGCGAGTACACCTGGGCGAGCGGGTCCTGTTCCGGAAGCCCGGCGCGCTCGTTGACGCGCGTCTTGATCACGTCCGCGCCGCGGTCGAGGTTCACCTCGACGACACGGCGCAGTGCCTCGGCCGAGCGCACGCCGTCCTTGAGGCGTACGAGCGGAGTGAGTTCGGGGTCGGCGAGCAGGCTGTCGCCGAGGTCCGGGGTGACGAAGACTCCGGCGGCGGTCAACCGGGGCGCGAGGGCCGGGCTGTGCCGGGCGAGGTCGCGGACGGCGATGTCCTGGTAGAAGGAGGTCGAGCCGCTGCGCGCGCTGGTCGCGCCCTTGAGAACGGCGGAGCGGGCCTCGGCGGCGGTGCTCAGGTGCATGTGCGCGTCGACGAGACCCGGCAGGACCCAGCGGCCGTGGGCGTCGAGGACCTCGGCGTCCGGCGGCACGGTGACCCGGCCCCGTCGGCCGACCGCGCGTACGGTCCCGTCCTCGATGACGACGACGGCGTTCTCGGTGACCTCGCCCGTGGCCGGGTCGAGGAGCGTACCGCCCTCGATGACGAGGCTTCCGCCCCGAGACCCGGCGCCACCGTCGTCCCGGCGAGCGGTGGGCGAGGCCCCGTCACGGTCGGCGGGGGCGGCCACCGCGGAGCCGGCCGCGGCCACGGTGCCGGCGAGCGCGGCCGCACCGGCGAGGACGCCCCGACGGGTCAGCCTGCTGGGGGGTGGCGGCGTGGCTTCGACGCACATGGGAGCTCCTTGGGGAGTAGGAGGGGCGGCTCCCCGATTTTGTATACCAAGCGCGAGAGGTGAGGCAAGGGTGATGCCCCCGTGATGGTGTCTTACCTGGAGAACGGCAAGGTGTCGGTGATGTCGCGGACGGCCCGCGGGGCCTTGGTATACAAAGAGCCTCAGGCGTCGCCGAAGAGCGAGCGCAGGGCGACGGCCCTGCTGTCCCGCACGTGCAGAAGCGTGCTCGCCCCCGCCGCCTCCGTGTCGCCGGCCGCGATGTGTCGGAACATCTCGGCGTGCTGGGCTCTCATGTGGGCGGGCTCCGCGCGCAGGCCGAACAGCAGGCGCAGCTGCCAGCTCAGCTGCTCCATCGTGCGCGCGAGCAGCGGATTGCCCGACAGCTCCACGACGCCTTCGTGGAACGCGGTGTGCGCGGCCACCTCGCGCGTCCCCTCGTCCGCCGCGGCCGCCGACTCGGCCTGACGCAGCGTCGCCTCCAGGGCGGCGAGCCCTTCGGTGCGTCCCGCCGCCGCGGCCCGCGCCGCGAGGCGCGACGCCTGGACGGCCAGCGGTTCCCACACCTCGTACAGGTGCTCCACGTCGGCGCGCTCCAGGCGGCGTACGCGTACCCCGCTGTGCGGAAGCAGCTCGAGGAGCCCTTCGGCGACCAGCGCGCGCAGCGCCTCGCGCACCGGCACGCGCGACATGCCGAGCTCCTCGGCGACCTCGCGTTCGACGAGCCGGGCGCCCTGCGCGTACCGCCGGTCGACGATCCTCTGCAGCACGGCCTCGCGCGCTCGCGCGCTCAGCGAGGCCGTCGAGCCGGTCTTCCTGTCGTCCGCCACGTTCCCGGCCCTCCGTTCGGCGTGTCCCGGGCGAGGATACGTCCGGCGCCCTGCGCGACACCGGCTCCGCGGCCGGTCCGGGCCGACCGCTCGAGGATCTTGCCGCGAAGCCAAGATGGAATGGGCAATTCCGTGCGCAGATGACCACGCCGTGCTACAGTCGAGATCAGTTGCAGTTGTGGTTCCCATAGACTTCAAGTGCCTTTGACGATGACGAATCGTCGGGCACTTTTTGTATTTTCGGTGCTGTTTCCGGACGGGGAAATCATCGCGGCGACGCCGGGATTCGCACAGTGCGGATTTCCGGGTAATGCCCCGAAGGAGATATGGCATGGCTACTGGCACCGTGAAGTGGTTCAACTCGGAAAAGGGTTTCGGCTTCATCGAGCAGGAGGGTGGCGGCCCGGACGTGTTCGCCCACTACTCCAACATCGCGACCTCCGGCTTCCGTGAGCTGCAGGAGGGCCAGAAGGTGACCTTCGACGTCACGCAGGGCCAGAAGGGCCCGCAGGCGGAGAACATCCTCCCCGCCTGACGTCCTCAGCGTCTTGACGCAGCTGGGACCCTCACCCGAGTGGTGAGGGTCCCAGCTCGTTGCGTTTCTCGGCCGTTTCCGGTCATCCCGGCCATTTTCCGGCACGCAGGTGCCCACCCAGGTTCCACAAAGGTTTCCATGAGCAGTTCAGCCCGCCCGGACCACACCCGTCGTACCTCCACGTCCAAGGACGAATTCGCGCAGCCGGTCAGCCACACCCCGGCCCTTTCCGCCGCCGCGTCGTTCGACGAGCTCGGCCTGCCCGCAGAGGTACGGGAGCTGCTCACCGCTCACGGCGTCGACACGCCCTTCCCGATCCAGGCCGCCACCCTGCCGAACGCCCTCGCCGGGCGCGACGTCCTGGGGCGGGGCCGCACCGGATCCGGCAAGACGCTCGCCTTCGGGCTTCCGCTGCTCGTCCGCACCGCCGGCCGCAGGGCCGAGGCGCGCAAGCCACGGGCGCTCGTCCTCGTCCCCACGCGCGAGCTTGCCCAGCAGGTCACCGACGAGCTCACGCCGTACGCACGGGCGCTGAAGCTGCGGATGGCCACCGTGGTCGGCGGCATGTCGATCGGGCGGCAGGCGACCGCGCTGCGCGACGGGGCCGAGGTCGTCGTCGCGACCCCCGGTCGCCTCATGGATCTCGTCGAGCGCAAGGACGCCCGCCTGGACCGGGTGGACATCACCGTCCTCGACGAGGCCGACCAGATGGCCGACATGGGCTTCATGGACCAGGTCACCGCACTGCTCGACCTCGTCCGCCCCGACGGCCAGCGGATGTTGTTCTCCGCCACCCTCGACAAGAACGTCGACCTCCTGGTCGAGCGCTACCTCCACGACGCGGTGGTCCACTCGGTCGACCCCTCGGCCGCGGCCGTCGGCACCATGGAGCACCACGTCCTCCAGGTGCACGGCGCCGACAAGTACGCCACCGCCACCGAGATCGCCGCCCGCGACGGGCGCGTGATCATGTTCCTGGCCACCAAGGCCTCGGTCGACCGCTTCACCGCGCACCTGCTGGGCAGCGGCGTACGGGCCGCCGCCCTGCACGGCGACAAGTCCCAGCCGCTGCGCACCCGCACCCTGGAGCGGTTCCGGAACGGCGACGTCACGGTCCTCGTGGCCACCAACGTCGCGGCGCGCGGCATCCACGTCGACGACCTCGACCTGGTCGTCAACGTCGATCCGCCGGCCGACCACAAGGACTACCTGCACCGTGGCGGGCGCACCGCGCGCGCCGGGGAGTCGGGCAGCGTGGTCACGCTGGTCATGCCCGACCAGCGGCGCGACGTGGTCCGCCTCATGGCCGACGCGGGGCTCCGCCCCCAGGTCACCCAGGTCCGTTCCGGCGAGGCCGAACTCAGCCGGATCACCGGCGCCAAGGCCCCCTCCGGCGTCCCCGTCGCCGGCAGCGCGCCGAGCAGCGAAGGTCCCAAGCGCGGCGGGAAGCCCTTCCGCGGCATGGGGACCGTCCCCGGCAAGCCGGGCCGTGCCAAGAACGAGTCCCGGCGGTCGGCCGAGGACCGCAAGATGGCCGAGGCCCGCAAGGCCGCCCGCGTTCGCCGCGGGCGCTGACGTCTCAGCCGCCCCGGGGTTCGTCGCACCCGGCTTCAGTCGTACCCGGCCTCAGTCGCACCGGTACGTGAAGCGGGTCTCCGCGGTGTGCCCCGAGGAGGGCGAGACGATCACCAGCCTGGCCGTCGCCCGATGCTCGCCCCGGCCGCGGAACGTCCACAGCAGATGCAGGCGCGCCTGGGTCTGATGCCGGGCGAGCCGCTCCCGCAGCAGCCCGGACGTAGTGCCGTCGCTGCGCTCCCAGCGGTACGTCACGGTGCCCGGCCGCCCGTCGGTCTCCACCACCGCCACGACGTCCGCCGTACCGTCACAGCCGAGCGGCTGCGCGGGCGCGGCGACCGCCACCCCGCGTACGGACACGGTCGGCCCGAGCCGCTGCCACGCCAGGAACGCCAGCACGGCCAGCAGCACGACACCCGCCAGCGCGTACCGCCCCAGCCCCCGACGGCGGGGGCGCGGGGGAGTTCCGCCGGGGTCCTGCCCGGGCAGCGTGCCGTGCCAGATCTGCGCCGTCGTGGGCCCGTCGACCGCCCGTCGACGGACGGCCGCGGTCACGCCGGGGCCGAATCGCAGGACCTCGCCCTCGACACGGTCGGGCGGCACGTCGTCCGCCGGCCGTTCGAACCACTGGCTCCCGAGCACCGTGGCGCTGTACTCGTCCGAGTCGTACGGGCGTTGTCGTGGATCGCTCATGAGATCGTGCACCCCCGGGTGAGGACCTGCTGCGTGGAACCGCCGTTCGCGGCCGAGGGGTCCGTCGTCGCCCGCACACCCCAGTAACAGCCGTTGCCCCGGAAGGCGTGGGTCAGTGTGAACGTGTAGCGCGTCGCTCCGCTGCGGCGAAGGCTCTCGGAGCCGTCGGCGATGCCCGGCTCTCCCTTGGCGTCGCTCGTGAACCAGCCGACGAGGACGGTCACCGGGCCGGTCCCGTCGGTGACGACCTCGAAGGTCGCCTCGGCGGTGCCCGTGCCGGTCTGCCGCAGGCCGGTGACGGACACCGACTTCACGCCGACCGGCCGGGGGCTCGTGGGCGGGCTGGTCACCGGATCCGTGGGGGGAGCGGTCGTGGTCGGAGCGGCCGTCGTCGGAGTCGCCGTCGGAGTCCCGGTCGGCGACGGCGACTCCGACGGCGGGGGAGTGGAGGGGGGAGTCGATCCGGTGGACGCCGACGGTGTGGGTTCCGGAGGCGTCGTCTCCGGGGACGTCGTCTCCGACGGCACGGCCGTCGGGGAGACCGAGACCGTCGGCAGCGCGCTCGTGGTGGCGAAGGCCTCGGCCGTCGTACGGCCCGCACCCTCGTCCCCTGCGCGCGCGGCGACGGCGGCCAGCAGGGCCAGGATCAGCGCCCCCACACCGGCCGGAAGCACCCTCGGCCACAGCCGCGTCCCACGACCCCCGCTCGGCGGCAGGGTGGTCGTGTGGAGGGCGGTCGTGCCCGAGGCCTGCCCGCCACCGTTCGAGGGGAGGAGCAGAGGGAGAAGGGCCGCGAGCGCGGCGAGTCTGCGCTGACCGCGCTCCTCCCAGTCCGGCCCGTAGGCGGCCGTGGCGACCGTCTCCAACTCGGTCACGAACGCCGCCGCGTTCGCCGGCCGCTGCTCCGGAGCCTTGGCGAGACCGCGCCGGATCAGCGGGCGCAACGGTTCCGGCGCGTCCGCGTCGGGGACCGGGGCGTCGAGGTGCTGGAGCGCCAGTTCGGCGATGTTCTGGCCGGTGAACGGCTTGTGTCCGGTGAGGCACTCGTAGAAGGTCGCGGTCGCCGCGTACACATCGGCGGCGGGGGAGGCGGGCTCGCCGTTCCACTGTTCGGGAGCCATGTACGCGGGGGTGCCGGCGACGCCGGGCCTGCTGCCGCGGTCCGTCGCGATGCCGAAGTCGACGAGCTTGGACGAGCCGTCGGCGGCGACCAGGACGTTCTCGGGCTTGTAGTCGCGGTGCACGACCCCCGCCCGGTGCGCGGCGGCAAGACCCAGGAGCGAGCCCTTGAGCACGACCAGCGCGGCCTCGGGGCCGGTGGCACCCTCCCGGGCCAGTAGCGCGCGCAGCGCGAGCCCGTCGACCAGCTCCATGACGATGGCCGCGCCGCGCGGGGCCTCCACGTACTCGTACAGACCCACGACGTACGGCGAGTCGAGGCCGCCGAGCAGGCGCGCCTCGGCCCGGAAGCCCCGGATGAACGCGGCGTCCGTCCGCAGGCGTTCGCCGAGGTACTTCACTGCCACCGGCACACCGGTCGCGTCGTGGACGGCGAGGACCACCCGCCCACTGGCGCCCGAACCCAGTTCCCGGTACTCCGTGTACCCGGGGACCACCCATGCGTCCATTCCGCCCCCCTTCCTCCTTCATTGGGGACAGATTCCGGCCACGGCCGGTTCCCGGGAAGGGCGCACGGGCGGCGCATGGACTTCTCGTACGACCCCATGGACTCTTCGACGACCGCGCTCGGCCGTGCGACCGCGGACTCTACGGTGATTCCGGCCGTGGGGACGCCCGCCCGGTTCCGCGTTCATGTCCTGTACCGCGCCCCCTCGTCTCGACGACACGTCCTCGTCCCCTCACCCACTGATCTTGGGCTCGCTCGGACCACCGTCCCCCCCGGAATCCATCAGAGGTGCTCAGACCCATGACGGAACTCAATCGGCGCCGCTTTCTCCAGATAGCCGGTGCCACCGCCGGCTTCTCCGCCCTCGGCAGCAGCATCGCCCGGGCCGCCGCCATTCCCGCCGCCCGCGCGTCCGGGACCCTCGCCGACGTCGAGCACATCGTCGTGCTGATGCAGGAGAACCGCTCCTTCGACCACTACTTCGGCGCGCTGAACGGCGTCCGAGGCTTCGGCGACCCCCGACCGATCACGCTGCCAAGCGGCAAGTCGGTCTGGCACCAGCAGGACGGCACCAAGACCGTGCTGCCGTACCACCCGACGGCCGACGACCTCGGGATGCAGTTCATCGCCGGGCTCAACCACGACTGGGCGGGCGGCCACCGGGCGTTCAACAACGGCAAGTACGACCAGTGGATCCCCGCGAAGTCCGCGGGCACCATGGCGTACCTGAACCGGAACGACATTCCGTTCCACTACGCGCTCGCCGACGCGTTCACCGTCTGCGACGCCTACCACTGCTCGTTCATCGGGGCCACCGACCCCAACCGCTACTACATGTGGACCGGTCACACCGGTAACGACCGCACCGGCGGCGGCCCCGTCCTCGGCAACGAAGAGGCCGGATACAGCTGGAAGACGTACCCCGAGCGGCTCGAGCAGGCCGGGATCTCCTGGAAGATCTACCAGGACATCGGCGACGGTCTGAACGCCGCCGGCCACTGGGGCTGGATCAACGACGCCTACCGCGGCAACTACGGCGACAACTCGCTGCTCTACTTCAACCAGTACCGCAACGCCCAGCCGGGCAACCCGCTGTACGACAAGGCCCGCACCGGCACCGACGTCAAGAACGGGGGCGGCTTCTTCGACATCCTGCGCGCCGACGTGGCCGCGAACCGGCTCCCGAAGATCTCCTGGATCGCCGCCCCCGAGGCCTTCACCGAGCACCCCAACTTCCCCTCGAACTACGGCGCCTGGTACATCTCGCAGGTCCTCGACGCGCTCACCTCCAACCCGGAGGTGTGGAGCAGGACCGCGCTGTTCATCACCTACGACGAGAACGACGGCTACTTCGACCACGTCGTCCCGCCCTACCCGCCGGCCTCCGCCGCCCAGGGACGCTCCACCGTCGACACCTCCCTCGACTGGTTCACCGGCAACGCCGGATACGCCGCCGGTGCCTACGGTCTGGGCCAACGCGTGCCGATGCTCGTCGTCTCGCCCTGGAGCAAGGGCGGTTACGTCTGTTCCGAGGTCTTCGACCACACCTCGATCATCCGGTTCATGGAGCGCCGCTTCGGGGTCCAGGAACCGCAGATCTCCCCCTGGCGGCGGGCCGTCTGCGGCGACCTCACCTCGGCCTTCGACTTCGCACTCGAAGACACCGCGCCGGCCCCGCTGCCCGACACCTCGGCCTACGAGCCGCCGGACAAGGAGCGGCACCCCAGCTATGTGCCGAAGCCGCCGACCAAGCCGGTCCTGCCCGTCCAGGAGGCAGGGGCACGGCCGATCAGGCCGCTGCCGTACGAGCTGTACGTCGACGGCTCGGCGACCCCGTCCACCGGCCGCTACACCCTGACCTTCGGCGCGGGCGCCAAGGCCGGGGCCCACTTCTACATCACGGCGCCGAACCGCACCGACGGGCCGTGGACGTACACCACGGGGGCGGGCACGAGCCTGCCGGACACCTGGAACACGTCGTACTCCGCGGGGACGTACGACCTCACCGCCACCGGCCCGCAGGGCTTCCTGCGCCGCTTCCGGGGACCCGGCACGAAGGCCGGCCCCGAGGTGACGGCCCGTCATGACGGTGTCGGCGGCGACCTGGCGCTGACGATGAAGAACGCGGGCGCCGCGGGCGTCACCCTCACCGTCACCAACGCCCCGGCCTACGGGGGACAGTCGCGGACCTTCACGGTGGCCCCGGGCGCCACCGTGACGCACACCGTGGACCTGAGCGGCAGCGGGCGCTGGTACGACGTGTCGGTCGTCTCCAGCGGCGACAGCACCTTCCTGCGCCGCTTCGCCGGTCATGTGGAGACCGGTGCCCCCGGCGTCAGCGACCCCGGCATCGTCACGGGCTAGCACGGGAGAGGGGCGGTGCGGCGGGTCGGACGGTGCGGCGGGTCAGACGGTGACGACCCGCACGCCCGCGTCCGTCAACTCCCGCACCGCCTCCGCCGGGATCGCCGCGTCCGTCACCAGGACGTCCACGCGGTCGACCCCGCAGATCCGGGCGAAGGCCCGCCGGCCCAGCTTCGAGGAGTCGGCGGCCACGACGACCCGGCTCGCCCGCTCGGCGAAGAGCCGGCTGATCCCCGCCTCGTCCTCGTGATGGGCCATGAGCCCGAGCCGCGGGTCGATGCCGTCGACACCGAGGACGACGACGTCGAGCACGACCTCGTCCAGCACCCCCGCGGCCAGCGGGCCGACCAGTTCGTACGTCTGCGAGCGGGCCACACCCCCGGACACCACGATCTTGATCTGTGGGCGGACAGCGAGCTCCCCCGCGATGTTGAGCGCGTTGGTGACCACGGTCAGGGCCGGAGTGCCGGTCGTCTCCCGCGCGCCACCGCCCGCGAAGCGCAGGGCCAGGGAGCGGGCCACCTCGGTCGTCGTCGTCCCGCCGTTGAGACCCACGACCTCGCCCTCGTGGACGAGCTCGGCCACCGCCGCGGCGATCCGCTGCTTCTCCGGGGCGTGCCGGGAGGACTTGTAGCGCAGCGGCAGCTCGTACGACACCCCTTGCGGCACCGCCCCGCCGCGAGTACGGACAAGGAGCCGCTGTTCGGCGAGCTCGTCCAGGTCCCGGCGGATCGTGGCCGGGGAGACGTCGAGCGTCGCCGCGGCGTCCTCGACCTCCAGCCTGCCGGTGGCGGCGAGGAGTTCGAGGAGCGTGTTCCACCGCTCGTGCTTCGACATGATCGCGATTTTAGCCCGAACGGCCGTGGGATCCCTGGACCCGAGGCCTCGACTGATGGATACTGCGCACAGAACAGATGCTCGAAGTTGCTTGAAAGTATGGTGTTACGAGCAAGAGTGAGCATCACTCGCCAGTGAAGGAGCCGCACGTGCCCACCTCGGGACTCTCCCCCTCCCGCACCGCCGTCGAAATCTCGTCCCAGCCCGCGTCCTGGCGCAAGGCCGCCGAGACCCTGCCCCAGCACCGTGCCGCCCTCCCGGTGCGCGGCGAACGCGTCGCGGTGGTCGGCTGCGGCACCTCCTGGTTCATCGCGCAGGCCTACGCCCAGCTCCGCGAGAGCGGCGGCCACGGCGAGACCGACGCCTTCGCCGCCTCCGAGTTCCCCCTCGGGCGCCGTTACGACCGGATCCTGGCGATCACCCGCTCCGGCACCACGACCGAGGTCCTCGACCTGCTGAACCGCGTCAAGGGCACCGTCGCCACCGGCTCCCTCACCGCGGACCCCGAGACCCCCGTCATGACGGCCGCCGACGCCGTGGCCGTCCTCGACTTCGCCGACGAGGAGTCGGTGGTCCAGACCCGGTTCGCCACCACCGCCCTCGCCCTGCTCCGCGCCCACCTCGAGGCCGAGGACGCCCTGCCGGCCGGGGTCCGGACGGTGGAACGGGCCGCCAAGGACGCCGAGCGGGCCGTCGCCGAACCCCTCTCCGCCGAGATCACCGGTGCCGAGCAGTACACCTTCCTCGGCACCGGCTGGACTTACGGCCTCGCCCTCGAGGCGGGACTGAAGATGCGCGAGGCCGCCGGCGCCTGGACCGAGGCGTACCCCGCCATGGAGTACCGCCACGGCCCCATCAGCATCACCGCGCCGGGCCGGGTGGCCTGGTCCTTCGGCCCCGTCCCCACCGGACTCGCCGACGACGTCGCCCGCGTGGGCGGCACCCTCGTCGCCGGGTCGGGCGACGCCGACGAGCACCTGGACCCGATGGCCGACCTCGTCCGCGCGCAGCGACTCGCCGTCCTGCTCGCCGAGGTGCAGGGCCAGGACCCGGACCGGCCCCGCAATCTCACCCGGTCCGTGGTCCTGACCTCCGGTGGGACGGAGCGGTCCTGATGCCACTGACCACCACCGGCGAGATCGTCCTCGGAGCGCGCGAGCGGAACGCCGGCGCCGGCGCGTTCAACGTGATCCAGATCGAGCACGCGCAGGCCATCGTGGCCGGGGCCGAGGCGGCGGGACTCCCCGTCATCCTCCAGCTCAGCGAGAACACGGCGCGCTACCACGGCTCGCTGGAACCCATCGGCCTCGCCACCCTCGCCATCGCCCGCCGGGCCGCCGTCCCGGTCGCCGTCCACCTCGACCACGCCGAATCGCCCGAGCTCGTCCGCGAGGCCGTCGCCCTCGGCTTCGGCTCCGTCATGTTCGACGCGTCGACTCTCCCGTACGAGGAGAACGTGGCCGCCACCCGCGAGATGACGGAGTACTGCCACCGCCACGACGTCTGGGTGGAGGCCGAACTGGGCGAGGTGGGCGGCAAGGACGGCGCCCACGCCCCCGGGGTGCGCACCGACCCGGACGAGGCACGGGCGTTCGTCGCCGCCACCGCCGTCGACGCCCTTGCCGTCGCCGTCGGCAGCTCCCACGCGATGCTCACCCGGGACGCCGTCCTCGACTTCGCACTCGTCTCCCGGCTGCGTGAGGCCGTGGGCGTACCCCTCGTGCTGCACGGCTCGTCCGGGGTCGGCGATGTGGACCTCAGCTGGGCGATCAGCGCCGGCATGACGAAGGTGAACGTCTCCACCCATCTGAACAAGGCCTTCACCCTGGCCGTCCGGACCCATCTGGGCGAGAACGGCACGACGGTCGACCCGCGCCGCTACCTCGGCCCCGCGCGCACCGCCGTCGCCGAGGCGGTCACCCATCTGCTCCATGTGCTCGCGGCGGAGGCGCCACTCGTGCGGACCTGATCACGTCATTCGCAGGTGACGCGGTCGCGCGGCGTGTAGTGGGTCCGGAAGGTCTCCCGGCCCACCTCCGCCCCGTTGTCGCGGAAGACCCGGTCCACGGTGATGTCGAAGCCCTCCAGCGGGGGCTGCGGCTCGCACTTGGGACCGGTGCCCTTCCGCTCGGCGGGCTCCGTGAGGTTGGTGCGGGGACCCTCCACGGCCTCCACCGCGTCGTACTTCTTCGTGCCCAGGAAGGTGATCGTCACCGAGGAGTCCGTAGCCTTCGCCTGGATGTAGATCCACGCATCGGAGTTGTTGCGGAACTTCAGGTCCAGCGTGCCCCAGGCCACGGTCGCCTCCCGGCCCGGCGGGTACCGCTCGATGTAGAAGGAGTGCGCCCCGTACTCGACCGGCTTGACCCCGGCGAAGAAGATCGCGTTGAAGACCGTGGTGGCGACGGCGGAGACACCGCCGCCGGGCGCCGAGTGGTACTGCCCGTCCAGGATCATCGTGCCGTCGACGAAGCCGTTCTCCTTCGTGCGCTCTCCGACGGTCCTGTTGAAGCTCCAGACCTCGCCCGGCTTCACGAGCGAGCCGTTGATGAGCTCGACCGCCCGGCCGATGTTGGTCGTCCGATAGGGCGCGGTGGGGAAGTTGACCGTGAAGGTCGACATCTGTTCCTTGATCCCCATCTCCGCCACCGACTTCCGGGTGAGGACCGGCTGGATCAGCTGAGTGGCCACCGGTCCGGTCCGCGCGGCCTCGCCCTTCTTCGGCAGCAACGGCATCACCGCGTCGCCCAGGGCCTTCGCCGTCACCTCGTGGCCGGCGCGGCCGTCGGACAGCACCACCACCCGGCCGTTCTCCACGCCCAGCGTCGCCTCGACCGGCCCGGTGGCGATGGTTTCGAGCGGGCCCGCGACCGCCGGGTCGCGGATCAGCGCCTGGGAGTTCAGCGTGGGGACGAGCCGGCCCTTGTCGTCCGCCTTCACCGTCAGATGGGCGCCGAGCGTCGTCGGCGTGATCCGCAGGCTCTCGCCGTCGACGGTGAGAGTGACGGGCCCCGACATGGCCGGGGTTCCGAACTCGTTCAGGAAGCGCACCGTCTCCGTCTCGTCCACCTCGGGCGGGGACACGGCGGTCGGCAGCGTCACCGGATTCTCCGTCGCCGGCTCGGGATAGTTGTCGCGCAGAGTGTCGACGGCGCCGTCGACGTCCAGCTTCTGGCCCTCGCGGGCCTGGACGGTGACCGCTTGGCCCTCCTTGAAGGAGACGGACCCCTCCACGGTCGCCCGGTCGTACGTCCGGGCCGTCTCGGCCATCGCCGTACGGGCCTCGGCCTCGTCGAAGTCGACGACGGGTTCGATGTCCCGCTCCTGGCTGGAGAACAGCCGTCCGATCACGGTCACCGGGTCGCGGGAGGGGTCGGCGGCCTTTTCGACGGTCTTCTCGACGTCGACGCTCAGGCCCGCCGCGGCCGGTTCGACGGTGCCGGTGCTGTGACCGATCCGTACCGGTACCGGGGCGGTCCAGGACGCCGGTGGCGAGGACGTCAGCTTCGCGCGTGCCTCTTCGCGGCTCATGCCGCCGATGTCCACGCCGTCGACCCGGGTGCCCTCGGATATCTCGTCGCCGGTGGCGACGAGTCCCGCGGCGTACAGTCCACCCGCGGCGACGAGGACCACCCCGACCGCCGTCACCGCGATGCGTATGCGCCGGTGGCGGCGGGACGGGGCGGCCGCGTCGTCGTCGTGCGTGGAGCCGCGCACACAGCCTCCCGGTGCCGTCGGGGTACCCGAGATCCACCGGCGACGTTACGCCGAGAGGGTGGCGTACGCATGTCGTACCCCTCTGACCAGCAGATATGTCGTGCCCTCGGCCCCGACAGGGGAGCGGGCGCATTCCTCCTGGTCCTGGCAGAAACGCGCCCACCCCAGCCCGCCCGGCTCAGCCCTCCGTCGGGTCCGCGAGCTCGTTCGACCGCGCCACGCGTGCGTACCAGTGCGCGCTCGACTTGGGGGTGCGAGCGAGCGACGTGTAGTCGACGTGGACGGCTCCGAACCGCTTCGCGTAGCCGTACGCCCACTCGAAGTTGTCCATGAGCGACCAGAGGAAGTAGCCCCGGACGTCGGCACCGTCGGTGATCGCCCGGTGCACGGCCGCCAGATGGCCGTGCACGTAGGCGATCCGGTCGGGGTCGTGGACCGTGCCGTCGGCCCCCACCTCGTCCTCGAAGGCGGCGCCGTTCTCGGTGATGAGCAGGGGCAGGTCCGGATAGCGCGCGGAGACCCGGGTCAGCAGGTCGTACAGCCCGCTCGGGTCCACCGCCCAGCCCATCGCCGTGCGTTCGCCCGGTGCCCGGTGGAAGGCGATGTCGTCGCCGCCCGGCCAGGGCGAGTGGTCGCTCGCCCCGTGGCCGTCGTCCTGCGGCTTCTCCGCCCCCTCGGCGACCGCCGACACGACGGTCGGTGTGTAGTAGTTGATGCCGAGCGAGTCCAGCGGCTGCCGGATCGTGGCCGTGTCCCCGTCCCGTACGAAGCCCCAGTCCGTGAGGGACGCGGTGTCGGCGAACAGGTCCTCGGGGTACGCGCCGTCGAGCAGCGGGCCCAGGAATACCCGGTTGCCGACCGCGTCGATCCGGCGGGCCGCCTCCCGGTCCTCGGCCGAGGGTGTGAGGGGACGGATCTCATGCAGATTGAGGCTGATGGAGAGCTGGGCCCGGCCGGGCAGCGCCGCGTGCAGGGCCTGGGCGGCGAGACCGTGGGCCAGATTGAGGTGGTGGGCGGCGCGCAGGGCGGCCACCGGGTCGGTGCGGCCGGGGGCGTGGACGCCGGAGCCGTAGCCGAGGAAGGCGGTGCACCAGGGCTCGTTGAACGTCGTCCAGCGCGTGACCCGGTCGCCGAGCGCCTCGCCGACGAGCGCCGCGTACGTGCCGAACCGCTCGGCGGTGGCCCGCTCGGGCCAGCCGCCGGCCGACTCGAGGTCCTGTGGCAGGTCCCAGTGGTAGAGGGTGACGACCGGCTCGATTCCGGCGCCGAGCAGCTCGTCGACGAGGCGGCGGTAGAAGTCCAGGCCCTTCTGGACGGCGGGGCCGCGGCCGGTCGGCTGGACCCGCGGCCATGCCACCGAGAAGCGGTAGGCGCTCAGGCCCAGGTCCGCCATCATCCGTACGTCGTCACGGAAGCGGTGGTAGTGGTCGACCGCCACATCGCCGGTGTGGCCCTCGAAGACCTTGCCGGGGGTGCGCGAGAAGGTGTCCCAGATCGACGGGGTACGGCCGTCCTCGGCCGCGGCGCCCTCGATCTGGTACGCGGCGGTGGCGGTGCCCCACAGGAATCCGGCCGGAAACCGGCGGGTCGTGGTGCGAGGTCGGGGATCTGTCGCGGTCATGCGGAAGTGCTCCCGAGTGAGAGGAGTGTATGGACGGAAGGGGGACCGGAGAGGGCCGCCGCCCCGGTCGGGGACGGAGACGGGGTGAACCCGTCACGGAGCACGCCGGTCAGCTCTTGACGGCGCCCGAGGTGATGCCGCCGACGATGTGCTTGCCGAGCACGGCGAAGACCAGCAGCAGCGGCAGGGTGGATATCAGCGCACCGGTCAGAACGACCGCCTGGTCGACGCTGTGATTGCCCGCGCCGAGGCCTGCCAGGGCGACCTGCAGGGTCGGGTTCCCGTCCGGGGTCAGCGCGATGAACGGCCAGAAGAAGTCGTTCCACGCCTGGACGAAGACCAGCATCCCGAGCACCGCCATCGCGGGCCGGGCCACCGGGAAGACCACGTGCCAGATGATCCGCAGGCTGTGGGCGCCGTCCATGCGGGCCGCCTCGACCAGCTCCACCGGGAGCGCCTCGATCAGGTACTGCCGCATGAAGAACACGCCGAACGCGGCGACCAGGGACGGCAGGACGACCGACTGGAGCTGGTCGACCCAGCCCAGGTCGGTGATGATCCGGTACAGCGGGATCACGCTCAGCTGCGGCGGGATCGTCATCGTCGCCACCACGAGGGCGAGCATGGCGTTGCGGCCCCGGAAGGGCAGCTTGGCGAAGGCGAAGCCGGCGAGCGTGGAGAAGAGGACCGTGGACACCGCGACGAGGCCGGCGACGACGGTGGTGTTGATCAGCGCCTCACCCATGTCGACCTGGTTCCAGGCGAAGGTGAGGTTGTCGAAGAGCCGGGGGCCGGGCAGCAGCGGTGCCGGAGCCTCGACCACGCGCTCGCCCGAATGGGAGGCGGCGACGAGGTTCCAGTACAGGGGGAAGAGCGAGACCAGGGCGGCCAGTCCCAGCAGGACGTAGGTCAGCGGGCCGGCGTGGTGCTGGCGGCCTGCGGCCGGGCGCCCGAAGCGGCGCTTCCTGTCGAGGGTGGTGTGCGTCATGAGGTCAGGCCCCCAGCTTCTTGCGGTTCGCCCGGGCGACGAACATCCGGACCGCCCCGATCAGCAGCAGGAGCAGGAGCATCACCCAGGCGATGGCGGATGCCTGTCCCAGAGCGCCGGTCACCCAGCCCTTCTCGTACATCAGCAGGCTCAGTGTCTGGAACTGGTTGCCGCTGCCGCCGCTCACGCCGAGACTGCCGCCGAAGATCATCGGCTCGCCGAAGAGCTGTGTGGCGCCGATGGTGGACACGATGATCGTGAACAGGATCGTCGGGCGGATCGACGGGATGGTGACGCTGATGAACTGCCGCCAGCGGGAGGCCCCGTCGAGCGCCGCCGCCTCGTAGAGATCCTGGGGCACCGCCTGCATCGCGGCGAGGTAGATCAGCGCGTTGTATCCGGTCCAGCGCCAGATCACGATCGTCGAAATGGCGATCTGGGAGGGCCACTTGGAGGACTCCCAGTCCACCGGGTCGAAGCCGACCCAGCCGAGCACCGTGTTGATCAGGCCGTAGTCGGTGTTGAAGAGCTGGGCGAAGACGAGCGTCGCCGCCGCGATCGAGGTGGCGTACGGGGCGAGCACCGCGACGCGGAAGAAACCGCGGCCGCGCAGTTTGTAGTTGAGCAGATGCGCCAGGCCCAGGGCCATGAGCAGCTGGGGGACGGTCGAGATGACCCCGATGGTGAAGGTGTTGGCGAGCGCGTTCCAGAAGAACTCGCTGTCCGCCAGGTTGGCGTAGTTGTCCAGTCCCTTCCACTCCGCGTCGCCGCCGAGCTCGACCCGGTGGAGCGAGAGCCAGCCCGTGTAGAGCAGCGGGAAGAGCCCGAAGGCCGCGAAGGTGAGGAAGAAGGGGGAGACGAAGGCGTACGGGCTGAGCCGCAGGTCCCACCGGTAGAACCGGCTGCGCCAACCGCTGGGAGGCGGAGGGACGCTTCGGTGGGTGGGGGAGGAGGGCGGGGCGGGCGGCGGGGTGCCGTCGGCCGCGGCCCGGAGGGAGGTGGCCACGAGGGGCGTCCCTTCGGTGTCGGTGCGCGTGCGATGCGTCGGGATGAAGGAGGCCGGAAGGCCGGACGGCCGCCCGGCGGGGGAGCGCCGGGCGGCTCGTGGGCGCCGCTACTGCTCGATCTTGTCCTCGATGAGCTTCTTGACGTTGTCCCACGCCTTCGCGGGATCGGTGCCGCGCTGCTCGATGTCGAGGATGCCGTTGTCGGTGATGAAGGTCTTCACCTGGCCGTCCCAGCGGCTGATCGGGGCGGGCGTGATGCCGGCCGCGGCCTCGGAGTAGATCTTCCCGACCGGGGCCTCACCGAAGTACGGCAGCTTGGCGTCCTGCACCACCGCGGAGGTCAGGGTGTGCTTGGTCGAGGGAATGTTGCCGTTCACGCCGAAGACCTTGGCGTGCTGCGCCGGCGCGGTCAGCCAGGCGGCCAGCTCGGCGGCCTCCTTGGCGTGCTTGCCCGACTTGGGGACGCCGAGGAACGCGCCGCCCCAGTTGCCCGCCACGGGCGGTGCGGCGATGTCCCACTTGCCCTGGTTGGCCGCGCCCGCTTGGTCCTTGATGATCCCGGTCATCCAGCTCGGGCAGGCGACGGTCGCGAACTTGGAGTTCTTGAAGGCGGCGTTCCAGGTGCCCTTCTCGTCGAACTGGCGGAGCTTGGCGGTGATCCCGCCCTGCGCCGCCGCGACGGCGGTCTCCCACGCCTTCTTCACCCCGGGGCTGTTCTCGTAGTCCAACTCGCCCTTGGTGTCGGCGTACTGCACCGGCTGGCTGGAGATGACCGCGTTGAACAGACCGCTCGCGGAGTCGTGGAAGGACGTTCCCGCGGGGGCGTTCTTCTGGTAGTTCTTCCCTGCCTCCAGGAACTTGGCCCAGTCGCCCTGCCACAGTGCGCCGACCGCGGCTCGGTCGGTCGGCAGCTTCGCCTTGGCGAACAGGTCCTTGTTGTAGCAGATGGCCATCGGGCCGATGTCGGTACCGAGGGCGATGACCTTGCCGTCGGAGGTGGTGGCCTGGTTGACCTTCCAGTCGAGGAAGGCGTCGAGGTCGGCCCCGCCGCTCTTGCTCAGGTCGACCCACTTGTCGGCCATGGCGGGGCCGGTGGCCTCCGCGATGTAGCCGACTTCGAGGGCCTGGATGTCGGCGAGACCGCTGTTGCGGGAGAGGCGCAGCTTGAGGGTGTCCCAGTACTTCTGGCCGTCGGCGACATTCGACTCGACGATCCTGATGTTCGGGTGCGCCTTCTCGTACTCGGCGTAGAGCTTGGCGCCGGTCTTGTCGTCGTAGCCGAAGGAGCCGAAGGTGCCGATGCGCAGGGTGATCTTCCCGTCGCCGCCGGCTTCGTCGGAACCGCTGCCTCCGCAACCGGTGATCAGGGCGGCGCACGCCGTGAGGCCCGCGACCGCGGCCATGGTGGTGCGCCGGCGCCCCTCTCTGGTGCGTCTGGTGCTGGAAGTGCGCATACGACTCTCCTCGTCCGGGTGGTGCGATGCGTGGGCTGTGGGCCACGCGTGGGAGCGCTCCCACTGCGTCTCGCCGGAAGACTGCTGGCTGGCCCGCACGGGTGTCAAGAGGTGGACCGGGATCCGTTACGTGGACTGTGGGAGCGCTCCCACTCTTGATAGGGTCACGGGTAACGCAGGGGACACGAGGGGAGACGGCAGATGGTGGTGAGCGGGCGCCAGACCGGCAGGCCCACCCTGGAGGAGGTCGCGGCCAGGGCGGGCGTCGGCCGCGGCACGGTCTCGCGGGTGATCAACGGCTCCCCGCGGGTGAGCGAGCACGCCAAGGCCGCCGTCGACCGGGCCGTCGCCGAACTCGGCTACGTACCCAACCGCGCGGCGCGGGCGCTGGCCGGCAGCCGCACCGACGCCGTGGCGCTGGTGATCCCCGAGACCGAGGCCAGGCTCTTCGCCGAGCCGTACTTCCTCGACATCATCCGCGGAGTCAGCGCCGAACTCGCCGATGCCGACAAGCAGTTGCTGCTCACGCTCATCCGCAGCGACAAGGAGCGCCAGCGCTTCGAGCAGTACCTCGCCGCCCAGCGGGTGGACGGCGTGCTGCTGGTGTCGGTCCACGCCGACGACCCGCTGCCCGACCAGGTGCGGGCGCTCGGGCTGCCGGCCGTGCTGAACGGTCGCCGTGCCGAGGCCGAGCCGGTGGCGTACGTCGACTCCGACAACGTCGGCGCCGGGCGCTCGGCCGTCGCCCATCTCGCAGGCCGGGGCCGCCGCCGCATCGCGACCATCACGGGTCCGCTCGACATGTACGTGGCCCGCTGCCGCCTCGACGGCTACCACAGGGGACTCGCGGAGGCCGGGCTCACCCCTGACGAATCCCTCGTGGCCACCGGCGACTTCACCGAGGACGGCGGACGGCGGGCCATGCACGAGCTGCTGGAGCGCAGCCCCGACCTCGATGCCGTCTTCGCCGCCTCCGACGTCATGGCGGCGGGTGCCCGCGCCGTCCTGCGCGCGTCGGGGCGGCGGGTCCCGCAGGACGTGGCCCTGGTCGGTGTCGACGACTCGCCGGTGGCCCGCCACATGGACCCGCCCCTGACGAGCGTGCGCCAGCCGATCGAGGAGATGGGGCGCACCATGGCCAGACTGCTGCTCGAGGAGATCGCGGGGGCGTCGGAGGAGCGCCACCACCGCGTCCTGCCGACGGAACTGGTCGTCCGCGACTCGTCCTGACGTCCCGGGCCCGCTCGTCCGCGGTCTCCCGCCGATCGCATCCGCCCAGCGGCCCCGCCAGGATCGCCGGCCCACGGAGCCGACGGCCCCGGAAAGACCGTTCGGCGATTCGTTCGGGTGCGCACAACGGGCGCCCCGGACCGCTCCGGGTTCGAATCGGAGCATGGCACCCTTTGAGAGGCTCCGCGCCGACCGCAGAACGCAGTCGCTGGAGACCGGCACTTGGTGGTACGCCAACATCGCCGGTGAAGCGGCCGACTCCTTCAGTTCCCGAGTGCGCAAGAGGATGAAGCGTTCCTGCCTCGCCGCGGTCCTGCTGCTCGCGATCGTCTACGCCGGCCTCGTGCTGACCGCCACCGGCCAGCGCTGGGAGAACGCCGTGCTCAACGGCCGGCTCACCGACGAGACCCTGGCCGCCGCCCACGAGGCGAACCGCACCCTGCAGCACATCACGGTCTACTCCCTCGCCGTCGCCATGCTCGTGATGACCGTCATCGGGATGCTGCGGCGACGGCACGCCCTCACGCTCGCAGCACTGGGCACCGTCGGCGTCTCCCTCTTCCTGGCCGAGCTGCTCAAGGGCTATGTCCTCGGCCGCCCGGATCTGGCCCACGCGCCCGCCCACCTGACCCACAACAGCTTTCCCAGCGGACACACCACGGTCGCGATGAGCGTGATGTTCGGCCTGGCCCTCGTCGTCCCGTACCGGGTCCGCGGCCTCGCCGTGGGCCTCTGCGCCCTGTGGGCGACGGCCGTGGGCGCGTACACGGTGGCCGCCGGATGGCACCGGCCCAGTGACACGATCGGGGCCGACCTGCTCGTTCTCGCCGTGGCGTGCGGACTCGTCGCCCTCCTCGCCCGCCGCGGCAAGGTGGGTCCCGCGCGCTCGCGCCGCTTCCCGCTGCGCACCGTCTTCGTGATCGTTCCCCTGGGCATCGCCGCCGTCGGTGGGCTCGGCGCCGGCCTGGTCCTCCTCGTCGACTCCATGTTCCTCCTGGAGCCCACCGATCCGAACCTGTCCCACGTCGCCTACCAGGCCGGACAGCGCCTCGCCGTCGGTGCGAGCGCCGCGGCCACGCTGGTGCTGCTCGCCCTCCTGCGCCATGTCGACCTGGACGCCGTCCCCACTCCGTACCGGCTCTCCGGCACCATCGTTCCCGCAGAGGAGGCAGGGCCCTTTCCCACCGAGGCGGATCACGAGATATCTTGATGTCGAGCAATCTCGCAGACGCAGACGTGGAGCGGAGCACACCCGGTGACTGACTCGACCATCATCTACACCCACACTGACGAGGCGCCCGCCCTGGCGACGTACTCGTTCCTGCCCGTGATCCAGGCCTACGCCTCGACGGCCGGGGTCAATGTCGAGACCCGTGACATCTCCCTGGCGGGACGCATCATCTCCGGCTTCCCCGAGCGTCTCGACGAAGGGCAGCGCATCGACGACGCGCTCGCCGAGCTCGGCGCGCTGGCCAAGACGCCCGGCGCGAACATCATCAAGCTGCCGAACGTCTCGGCGTCCATCCCGCAGCTGAAGGCCGCGATCGCCGAGCTCCAGGCGCAGGGCTACGCCCTCCCGGACTACCCGGACGACCCGCAGACCGACGAGGACAAGGACGTCCGCGCCCGCTACGACAAGGTCAAGGGCAGCGCCGTCAACCCGGTCCTGCGCGAGGGCAACTCCGACCGCCGCGCCCCCGGCTCGGTCAAGAACTACGCCAAGACGCACCCGCACCGCATGGGCGCCTGGTCCTCGGACTCGAAGACCAACGTCGCCACCATGGGGCAGAACGACTTCCGCTCCACCGAGAAGTCCGCGACCGTCTCCGAGGCCGGCACGCTGCGCATCGAGCACGTCGCCGCCGACGGCACCACCACCGTCCTGCGCGAGTCGGTCCCCGTGCTCGCCGGTGAGGTAGTCGACGCCTCCGTCATGCACGTCGCCGCCCTGCGCACCTTCCTCGGCGAGCAGATCGCCCGCGCCAAGGCCGAGGACGTCCTGTTCTCCGTGCACCTCAAGGCCACGATGATGAAGGTCTCCGACCCGATCGTCTTCGGCCACGTGGTCCGCGCCTTCTTCCCGAAGACGTTCGCCGCCCACGGTGCGGCGCTCGCCGCCGCCGGCCTCTCCCCGAACGACGGCCTCGGTGGCATCCTCAACGGCCTGGCCGCCCTCCCGAACGGTGCCGAGATCAAGGCGTCCTTCGACGCCGAGCTCGCCGAGGGCCCGGCCCTCGCCATGGTCGACTCCGACAAGGGCATCACCAACCTGCACGTGCCGTCCGACGTCATCGTCGACGCCTCGATGCCGGCCATGATCCGCACGTCCGGCCACATGTGGGGCCCGGACGGCCAGGAGGCCGACACCCTCGCCGTCCTCCCGGACAGCAGCTACTCCGGCGTGTACCAGGCCGTCATCGACGACTGCCGCGCCCACGGCGCCTTCGACCCGTCGACCATGGGCTCCGTACCCAACGTCGGTCTGATGGCGCAGAAGGCCGAGGAGTACGGCTCCCACGACAAGACCTTCGAGATCGCCGCGGCCGGCACCGTCCGCCTCGTCGACGCCGCGGGCAACGTCGTCCTGGAGCAGGAGGTCGCCGAGGGCGACATCTTCCGCGCCTGCCAGACCAAGGACCTGCCCATCCAGGACTGGGTCAAGCTCGCCGTGACCCGTGCCCGCGCCACCGGCGCCCCGGCCGTCTTCTGGCTGGACGAGACCCGCGCGCACGACGCCCAGCTGATCGCCAAGGTCAAGCAGTACCTGCCCGAGCACGACACCGAGGGTCTGGAGATCAAGATCCTCGCCCCGGTCGACGCCACCACGTTCTCCCTGGAGCGCATCCGCCGCGGCGAGGACACCATCTCGGTCACCGGCAACGTGCTGCGTGACTACCTGACCGACCTCTTCCCGATCCTGGAGCTGGGCACCAGCGCCAAGATGCTCTCGGTCGTCCCGCTGATGGCCGGCGGCGGCCTGTTCGAGACGGGCGCCGGCGGCTCCGCCCCGAAGCACGTCCAGCAGCTCGTCAAGGAGAACTACCTCCGCTGGGACTCCCTCGGCGAGTTCTTCGCCCTGGCCGCCAGCTTCGAGCACCTGGCGACCACCACGAGCAACGCCCGCGCCCAGGTCCTCGCCGACACCCTCGACCGCGCCACCGGCACCTTCCTCAACGAGGACAAGTCGCCGACCCGTCGCGTCGGTGGGATCGACAACCGCGGCAGCCACTTCTACCTGGCCCTCTACTGGGCCCAGGAGCTGGCCAAGCAGACCGACGACGCGCAGCTCGCGGAGGCCTTCGCCGGCCTCGCCAAGACCCTGACCGAGCAGGAGGAGACCATCGTCTCCGAGCTCAACGCGGTCCAGGGCTCCCCGGCCGAGATCGGCGGCTACTACCAGCCCGACCCGGCCAAGGCCGCGGCCGTGATGCGTCCGTCCGCCACCTTCAACGAGGCCATCGCGTCCCTCGCCTGATCCCGGCGCGACAGCTGTTCCGCCCCGGCCGGAGTTCCTCCGGCCGGGGCGGTCCCGTCGGTGGCGGATGTGGCATCCGGGTGTGAACCTGGATGGATGAGCTGGGCATCATGGACGACCCCCGGCGTCTACACCGGGCGTGGTGGCGTGCTGACCGAGGAAGTCGGTGCGGTCACGGGCGACCTGACCGTGCACACCACCTGGGCAGATGGCGAAGCACGTGTGGCCGTGCAGTACAGCGGCGCGTCCGACTGGTTCACGATGTCGGGCAGTCCGGTTCCGTGCGCCACCGAGCTCGAGAGCCGCGAACTCCACGAGGCCGCGGTCGAAGCCGTACGGGAGGGGAACGCGGCCACCGTGCCGTATCTTCCGCATCCACCGGCATAAACATTGGCGCGAAGTGTTATCCCACCCGCGCCCGCGGGTCTCCCTCACGACGGGGACGGACAGACCCAGGCACGAGGGAGCAGGCAGGATGCACAGCGACGAGCGCGGCACGGCCGCACTGGTGAACGCGGCAGTGGCCGGAGACCCGCATGCCGGAGAGCGGCTGATACGCGCATACCTTCCGCTCGTCTACAACATCGTCGGCCGCGCGCTCGACGGGCACGCCGACGTCGACGACGTCGTGCAGGAGACGATGTTCCGCGCCCTGGACGGCCTGCCCGGGCTGCGCGACCCCGAACGTTTCCGGTCCTGGCTCGTCGCGATCGCGATGAACCAGATCCGCCACCGCTGGCGCGAGCGGCAGGCCGGGCCCGTGCCCGGCCTCGACCGGGCGACCGAGCTCGCCGACCCCGCCGGAGACTTCGTCGACCTCACCATTCTGCGACTCGGCCTCTCCGGGCAGCGGCGCGAGGTAGCCGAGGCGACCCGCTGGCTCGACGAGAGCGACCGCGACCTGCTCGCCCTGTGGTGGTTGGAGGCCGGTGGCGAACTGAGCCGCGCGGAGCTCGCCGACGCCCTGGCCGTCCCCCCGGCACACGCGGCCGTCCGAGTCCAGCGGATGAAGGAACGACTGGAGACCGGCCGAGCCGTCGTCCGCGCCCTCGCCACGCGGCCGCCGTGCGCGGAACTGATCGGCATCACCGCCGGATGGGACGGACACCCGGCACCGATCTGGCGCAAACGCATCGCCCGCCACGTCTCCACCTGCTCCACTTGCGGCCGCAACCGTTCGGGCCTGGCCCCCGCAGAGGGCCTCCTGGTCGGCCTCGGCCTGGTGCCACCGCTGCTGGCCTGGGGTGCGGCCCGCCCGGACATCCAGACGGCCGCCTGGGCAGGCCAGTCCCCGGACACGGGTGCGGCGGGCGACTGGGGCGCGGGGCAGGCCGGCAGCCCGGGATCCGACGGGGGCATGGGGCAGACCGGCCCGGGTCCCGACCTCGCGCCGTACGGGGGAGCGCCTGCGGATCCGGGGGCTGCCGGGTCGTCGGCCGGGCAGCCGTCCGGAGGGGATCCCCTTCCGCACTTCGAGCCCGGGCCGGGGTTCGCCGGTGACGGGACCGGGTCGGTGTCCGGCGGCGGAGGCGGTGGCTTCGGTGAGGCGGGGCCCTCGATCCCCGTGCCCGGGGCGGGCCGTGGGGGGTCCGGCATGCGCCGGTCCGTCGTCGCCGGGCTGGTCGCCGTCGGCGTGCTCGGCGGGCTCATACTCCTCGTGCCGTCGGAGCCCGAGACCCGGCAGCCCGCACCCCGTACGCCCGCGGCGGCGCCACCCCCGGCGCCGAGCACCGTACGGGCGTCGACGGCCGCGCCCCGGCCGAGTCCGACCTCCGCCACGCCGACCCCCAGGCCGACGCGGACCCCGACCGCCGAGGAACGGCTGACTCGACTGGTCAACCAGCGCCGCGCGGAAGAGGGTTGCGCTCCGCTCCGGCAGGATCCCCGACTCACCGAGGCCGCCCGGGACTACGCCCGGGACATGGTCCGGCGCGGCTACTACGCGCACAGCAGCCCCGAGGGCGAGTTCGCCGACACGCGGATCTCGTCCGCGGGATACACCTGGTCCGCCTGGGCCGAGAACCTGGCGCGCAGCGGGTCCGACCCCTCCGCCGTCTTCGAGAGCTGGATGGACGGCGCGATGCACCAGGAGAACATGCTGAACTGCCGTTACAAGCACACGGGAGTCGCCGCCGTCTCCGGCCCCGACGGCACGGTGTGGGTGCAGAAACTGGCCTCGCCGGCCTCCTGAACCCACACCGGGCGAGGCGCGGACCGGGTCAGCGGGCGGTGCCGAAGTTCTGTACCCACCAGGGCCCGTTGGCGGTCAGCTTCACCCCGACCCCGATGTCCTTGAACGAGCAGTTGAGGATGTTGCGGCGGTGCCCGTCGCTGTTCATCCAGTCCTCCATCGCCGCCGCGGGGCTCTTCGGGCCGCGGTGGATGTTCTCGGCCCAGCCGGACCACGCGTACCCGGCGGCTGTGATCCGGTCGCCCGCGTCCCGTCCCTCGGGGCTGGTGTGCTCGTAGTAGTTCCGCTCCGCCATGTCGTCCGCGTGCGCCTGCGCCGCACTCCGCAGCTTGCTGTGGGAGCGGAGCGGGGAACAACCCGCCTTCTCCCGCTCGGCGTTGGCGAGCAGCACGACTTGCTCGACGTACTGCTCCACCTTCCCGACGACGGGCGCCACAGCTTGGAGCGGGCCGGGTACCGCGGCCTTCTGCCGTGCCGGCGTGGGGCGGGCGGGCGCCGGCACGGAGGTCGGCGACGGGCTCGGCGCGGAGGCCGGCGCCGGCCCGGACGGAGGCGGGGACGGAGCGATCGAAGGAGCGGACCGTACGGCCGGCGCCGTCCGTTCCGAGGGTGTGGCCGACGGGACGGCCGACGGCACGGACCCCTCGGCCAGGGGCGCCACCCGCGACAGGGCGACCGCGTCCGGACGGGTGCCCGCACCCTCCTGCGAGCCCAGGGACGCGACGTACGCTCCCGCCGCCACGGTGAGGACGGCGGTCGCCGTGCCCGCGACGGTCACGGCGGTACGGAAGGACGGCACGAGGCGCGCGCGCCGTCCCGCACGCCGTCCTCTGCGGTGCCTGCCGCCGCCGTTGGTCCGCCGGTCGTCGGGGCTGTGCTCGTCGTGGTGCTGCATGCGCTCCGCTCTCTTCTCCGAGTCCACCGGACCGTCCGGCGCAAGGGAGAGCCGCCGGGGCTGAGGACATAACCCTTTCCTGCCCCCCACCTGTCGACACGCCTCGTCAATGAGGTGTGCCGCCGCTCACTCCTGCGGTACGACCGCCACCGGGCACGGCGCCAGGTGCAGCGCCGCATGGGCGACCGAACCGATCCGGGTCCCGATCGCCCGGCGCCGCGCCCGCCGGCCGACCACCAGGAGCCGGGCGTCGCCAGAGGAGCCGAGCAGTACCTGTCCGGCGCTGCCGATCTCCACGTGTTCGGTCACCCGCACCTCGGGGAACCGCTCCCGCCAGGGCGCCAGCGCCTCGCGCAGCGCCTTCTCCTCGTACGGGACCAGGCCGCCGGCCTCGTCGGTGAGCGACAGCGCCGTCGACGTGGGGCTGTACGCGTACAGCGGCGGCAGGTTCCAGGCTCGTACCGCGCGGACGGACGCGCCCCGGGCCGCCGCCGTCCCGAACGCGAAGCGCAGCGCCGGAGCGCTGTCCTCCGCCGAGCCCTGCTGACCGACGACGATCACCCCGCCTTCCGGGTCACCGCTGCCCTCGCCGTCCCGGGAACGTACCGACACCACCGGCCGACGGGCGTCCGCGATGATCTGCTGACCGTAGGAGCCGAGCAGGAATCCGGCCACCGCCCCGTACCCGCGCGAGCCGATGACGAGCATCTCGGCCTCCTCCTCGGCGCTCAGCAGCGCGGCGACCGGGGTGTCGTGCAGCACCTCGGCGGTGAGGGTGAGACCGGGGTGCCGCTCGGCGATCGTCGACTCGGCCTTCCGCAGGACGTCGTCGGCCGTCCGTTCCTGGCTCGGCCGGTCCTGCTCGAGCGGGATGTCCAGGGGCTCCCACCGCCAGGCGTGGACCAGACGCAGGGGCAGGCGCCGGCGTCGCGCCTCGCGGGCGGCCCAGTCGGCCGCCGCGAGACTCTCCGGCGAACCGTCCACTCCTGCGACGATCTCTCGACTCATCGGGTGACTCCGTCCCTCCGTGGGCGGGCCCGGCCCGTCGACCGGTCCCTCTCCCGTCCAGCGTGGGACCGCCGACCACTCGACGAGAGGGCCGAGGTCCCGCCATGACGGTACGTCGGTTCTGGTCCCGCCGCCTCCGCTCATGCCGTGGGCGCGGCACCTCGACCGGCGCTGAGCCGTCGTCAGGGTGACGTGTCGGAAGGCGGACGGGAGGAAGTTCCGCTCGGTCGATGACCGCGCCGCTCTTGTCGGGATTCCGGTCGACGATGTGCACGGTCGGCTTCGCCACGTCGTCGAAGGCGCCGCCTGCCGCGCCGCCGCTTCGACGGCCGACCGCGTCAGGCGCCGGTCGGTGCCGGGTCGTCGCGGCGTCCGCGCCGTGTCACGGCGGCGGCCAGGGCGGAGAGAGCGTAGGTGCCGACGAGGCTTCCCACCATGACCATGCCGACGCCGATCACGAAGAGGCCGCTGGAGTCGTCCGACCAGTCGTAGAAGGCGGCGGCGGTCAGTCCGGCCGTCGTGCCGAGTACGGCGCCGGGGATCCGGTGCCGGGACGCGGCCCAGTACACCGGCGCCACCAGGGTCAGCACCAGCCCGATCACCTGCCATGCCTCGTACGGGCCGGTGACCGACCCGTCAGGGTGTACGTCGCGATGCTGGTCCCAGCCCAGCCAGGCGGCCCATGCCGCAACCGGCACGAGAACCAGCGGCAACAGGGTGGTGGCGAGTTTCAGTGGTCTCCGAGGCATGACCCAAGCGTCCCGGCCGCCCGGACCCAGGGGCAGAGCGCACGTACTCACCACCCCTGAGTAGCAGGGCGACCACCGGCGCGGGGTGGTCGGCCGACGCGACGGAGGCCGCCCGGTGCGTGATGCACGGGGCGGCCTCCGTCCTACGCGGTGGGCCGTGGGGGACGGTCAGCCGCAGTTGTGCAGTCGGTACGAACCGCCCTGGTAGGCCAGAGTCCCGTTCTGGTCCCACATGTTGACCTCCTCGGCGACGCACAGCCCGGCGCCGTTCACCCAGTTCGGCCCGGCGTAGCTGCTGAAGTAGCCGGGGTCCTCGTCCCAGTCCTTGATGGTCCGGCTCGTTGTCATGGCATACGTCGTCAGGTCCATGCGCGTGGAGATGCCGGCGAGCGGTCCGCGCTTCACGACGACCTGACAGTTCTGAGAGCCGTCCCAGTAGGTGTAGACGTCCGCGATCTTCTTGCCGGCGTGCACACCGTGGTCGGCGTTGATGCCGTAGCTGTCCACCAGGCCACCGGTGCAGCCATAGCCGCCGGCCGACGCGACGGGCGCGGTGACGACCGGCGCGACGACACCGACGCCGAGGACGACGGCGGCGCTGGTGAGCAGGCGGGCAAGCTTGTGGGTGCGCATAGGTAGGTTTGTCTCCCTGATCGGCGCCCGGGATCCGAGATGGTCAACTCAACGGTCTCCGCTGGGCATTGGAGTTCGATTCTCGATACGCGAGTTGATCTTGTCGAGAGCCAGATCAGGAAGTGTCTGTGATCCCGGTCACCGGGACGGTGGCCGACTCCGGTCGGTGGGAGGCGCCGCGGCGCCGACTTCGCCGCCGGAGAGGGCGCCTCACGGTCCCGGTGGGGGTTCATGCTCGCAGTGTCAGTCGCGGATGGGTGCCGTTCAGGTAGTGGTCGCCGATGTCGCGGAGGCGGTGTGCCGGGGACGAACTTGCAGTGAGAGCACGGGCGTTGCGCCAGAAGCGGTCGAAGTCCGGTCCGCCGCCCGCGGTGTCGGCGACGAGTTCGAGGATCCGTGTGGTGATCTGGACCGCGGATCGGCTGGTCACCGCCTCGGCCGCGGCGACCAGTACGGCGATGTCGGCCCGTTCCTCGACGCCGAGCGACCGTTCCGCCCGCAGTCCGCGCGCCAGGGCGTCCGTCGCCCGCTCGACGACCGCCGCGGCGGTGTGCGCGGCCGTGGCCAACTCCCCGTACGTCAGCAGGAGGTACGGGTCGTCCCCGCCGCTCACCGGGTACTCGTCGGTCGGCGGCGGGGCGGCCTGGGTGGCGCGGCTGATGTCCCGGGCCTCCGCGAGCGCTCCCTCGGCGATTCCGAGGCCCACGTGGACCAGGAGAAGTCGCCGGGCGAGCGGGGCCAGCGTGGTGAAGGGGGCCACGGCGTGCTCGTCGCCGGAGAGCGAGCCCAGGATGTCCCGAGGGCTCAGCAGGACCTGATCGAAGGTCACGGTCCCCGCGCCGGCGAGACGCTGGCCCATTCGGTCGGTCGCGGCCTCGGTGAACACCGCGGGATCCGCGGGATCCACCAGTGCGACCAGGGTCTCGCCCGTCCCCGTACACCGCGCCCCCACGATCAGCCGGTCGGCGACGACGACGCCGGAGGTGAACGACCGGCGCCCTTCGAGGACGTGACCGCCGTCGACCGGTGTGAGGGTCGGTCCGGGCCGGCCGGTCGTACGGGACGGTTCGATGGCGCCGGCGAGCAGCCACCGCTCCTGTGCCGTGCGGTTCTCCAGGGTCTCCGGGGCGCTCGAGGCCGTGGCGCCACCCGAGAGGAAGCGGGCGGTCCAGGACAACGCGTAGTGGTGGGCGAGGAGTTCGCCGATCGAGCTGTCCGCCGCCGAGATCTCGCGGACGACCGCGCAGGCGGACTGCCAGTCGGCGCCGCGGCCGCTCGGCCCGGGTGGGGTGAGCAGCGCGGGCAGTCCGGCCTCCCTGAGTCGGGCAACCTCGTCGAACGGGGCCTTGCCGGCCCGGTCCCTGGCCGGCGCGTCGACCGCGAGGTCGTCGGCGAGTTCCCGGGTGACACGGGGCCAGATCTCGTCGTCGGCCGGGCGGTCGACCGGTCCGGAGGTGGGCCGTATCGCTGACTTCTTCGGCGTTCTCACGTCACCTCACATGATCCCTAGTATTCCCACTGGAATAGTAGGGATATTGACAGAGGGGTGGCGGAGGTCCCAAGGGGCGTTCGTATGGTGGACAACGAGGTCTCGCACAGCGAGACCGGTGGGGTGTCGTCGAGGCGGTGGCGGTGGCGGTGACGGGGGCGAGGCGGGGGTCGGGTGCCGGTCAGGGGTTGGTCCATGCCTCCGGGTCGTCAGCCAGCTCGGAGATCCCGGCGGGCAGTTTCGCCGCGGCCACGTCCGCCAGCGACACCCCGTCCAGTACCTGGCGCACATTCGCCCGCAGCGCGATCCACAGCGTGAGCAGCGACTCGGCCGGGCCCGTGTACGAGAGCTCCGGAGGGCGCACCCCGCGCACCGACACCAGGGGGCCGTCCACGCATCGGATCACGTCCGCGACGGAGATCGAGTCGGCCGGCCTGGCCAGCCAGTACCCGCCGTTCCCGCCCCGCTGACTCAACACCAGGCCGCCCCGGCGCATGTCGCCGAGAATCCCCTCGAGGAACTTGTGGGGGATGTCCTGGACCTCCGCGATCGCCTCGGCCTTCAACGGCCCCGTGTCCTGGGCGGCGGCGAGCTGAAGTGCGGCACGCACCGCGTAGTCGGCCCTGGCTGAGATGCGCATGGCCCGCATTATTCCGCACCCCGGTGACCGGATTCGTACGCTCGCGGGCGCGGGTCCCAGGGCGGTCCGCACCCTTGACGCGGGCCGTGACCGCCCCGACACTCGGGGACGGGAATCCGAGCGAACGGGTAGGGAACCATGGAGCTCACGGCGGGAACGGACGCGGCTCGCACCGTCCGGCTGCCCCGCTCCCTGCCCCTGACCTCGCGACGCCACATCGACCTCCTGCGTGTGTGCAGCGCGGCGAGTCGTGTGCCCCTCGGGCGCACCGGCACCGCCGTCCCCACCGCGCTCTGAGTCCGCTGCCGCCTTCGCGGCGTCCTCTCCTCCTTCCCGTATCTCTGCTGCCTCCGAGCGCGTGTCGATGGCGCGCTGCCGTGACCCAGCACCGAGCACCCTCAGGGAGAAGCATGTCCGTCATCCCGTCCGTCGTCGCACCGCCCGTCTTCCGTGGCCGGATCGGCTGCGACGTACGCAGCGGCCACTACGCCGTTCCGCACCGCTACCGGCTTCATCTGGCGCTTTCCTGCCCCAGTTGTCTGCGCGTCGCCGTCACCCACAGCCTGCTCGGACTCCAGGACACGCTTCCCCTCACCCTGCTGCCCGCCACCCCCGACACACCCGGCGGCGGTTACGCCACGTTGCGCCCGCTGTACGAGGCCAGTGCCCATCTGTACGCCGGGCCCGCCGTCGCCCCCGTGCTCAGCGACGGCTGGACCGGCCGGATCGTGAGCACCCATGTCCCCGACATCCTGCGCGACCTCGCCCTGCGCTTCCGCGGCACCGGCCCCGAACTGCTGCCTGCGTGCCGCGAGTCCGAGGTCGAGGCGATCGGCGACCTGTGCGAGCGAAGCGTCAACCGTGCCGCGCAGCGCGCCGGCGAGCTGGGCCTCGACGACCTGGCCGCGCATCGCGATCCGCTCACCGTGCTCCTCGCCGCCCTGGGTCGGCTGGAACGGAGGGTGGAGCGACAGTCGTACGTGCTCGGCGACGAGATCACCGCCGCCGATGTGCACGTCTGGGTGACGCTCCTCCAGCTGGACACCGTGCACCGCTGGCACCTGGACGCCGGAGCGATGGAGCGTGTCGCCGACCATCCCGCACTGTGGGCCTACGCCCAACGCCTCGCCGCACAGCCCGCGTTCGGGCGCCACCTCGACCTCGACGGCATCGTGAGCCGTCATCGCGCCCACTGCCGGGGCCAGGAGGCGGCGGGCGCCGCCATGAGCATCGTGGACTGGCAGGCGTACCGCGTCTGAGGCGACGCAGGGGACGGCACCGGAACCGTCAGACGAAGGGCGGTTCCCAGTCCTTCTTGACCTCGAAGCGGTAGTCGCGCCGGTCGAGCACCCGGCCGTCCCCGTCGACCAGCGAGGCGGACACGTCGTAGACCCCGCGCGCCCGCGGTCCGCTCGGGACACGCTCCGGCGGGAGCTCCAGATCGTACGGCCCGCCGTGCCGGAAGTTCCCGAGCACCACATCGACCCCGCCCAGCTCGGCGCCGTCCTTGCTCCGCTGGTCGACCACCCTCAGGCCGGTCACCGACGGACCCTCGACGCGGAAGCGCACCACGGCGCGGAATTCCGCGCCCTCCTTCACCGTGAACGGCTCCGGTGCCGCCCCCGAAGGAGGCACCGGCAGGGAGATGTCGCCCGGGCCGGTGAACCGGAGCGCCAGTCCGAGCAGCCGTACGCCACGGCCTTCCTGGATCGGAACGGCCGCGGCCGGGTCGGCGAGGGAAACCATGGTGTGCTCGTCTCTCAGGACAGGGCCTCGCGGACGAGGCCGGGGTGCGACGCAAACGCGGCTACCCGAATCGCTCCCGCCCATGCGGCGGGCTGCGCGTCCGGGAGCGCCTGCCGGCCGGTACGGGCCGGGCGGCCGGTACGGGCGGCCGGTACGGGCCCGCCGTCCGGTACGGGCCCGTCAGCCGACGCGGCGCCCGGCGAGCGGAGCCGTCGCGTCCCCGCTACCCGCGCGTACGCCCCGCAGAAAGGTGCCGAAGGCCTCGACGGGGGTCATGGACGGCGCCCAGTCGAGCTCCCGGCGTGCGCGCTCGGTGGCGAGCAGCGGCAGGCGCAGCACGGCGTCGAAGAGGTCCGGGGACGCGCCGGCCACCCGCAGTTTCCAGGCCGCCGAGAGCACGCCGCGTACCGCGCCGTTCGGCACCTTGATCGCGCGGGCGTCCAGGAGCGAGGCGAGGGCCGCGGTGTCGATCGCCGGATCCCCCGCCAGGTTGAACGCACCCCGGACGTCACGTACGAGCGCCCGGCAGTAGGCATCGGCCGCGTCGTCGGTGTGCAGCGCCTGGAACCGCAACCCTTTCAGCTCGGGTAGGAGTGGCAGCAGCTCGGGGCGCATCAGTCCGCCCGGGAAGAAGCGGCCCGCGAAGATCCGGCGCTGCTCGCTGGCCGACTCCTCCTTGAAGAGGAAGCAGGGCCGCATCCGTACCACCCGCGTCGTCGGATGGTCGCGCTCGAAGGTGTCCAGGACCCGTTCCAGATACGCCTTCTCGCGGGTGTAGGCGGCGCCTGGCCAGCCGTGTGTGGGCCAGGACTCCGAGACGGCGGCACCGTTTCCGGGACCGGGGGAGTAGGCCCCGATCGACGAGGCGTGCACCAGGACGGGCACCCGCGCCGCCGCCACCGCGTCGAGGACTCGCAGCGTGCCGAGGACGTTCGCCCGCCATGTCTCGGCCACGTCGTGGGTCGGCTGGAAGCGCCAGGCCAGATGGACGACCGCATCGGCGTCCGCGATGTACTGCGCGAGCCGCGGTTCGTCGCCCTCCAGCGACAGGTCCACCTCGGCCCACTCGGTCTTCGACAGGGTCAACGAGGGTCTGCGGCGGGCGAGTCCGAGGACGGAGGCGATCCGCGGCTCTCGTTCCAGGGCCCGGACCAGGCTCGTCCCGACATTGCCCGTGGCGCCCGTGACGACCACCCTCAGTCCCTCACTCGCCTTCATACTTCGACCTTCCGTCATCACCGGCCCGCGCGCACCCCGGACCGCACCATGACGGATCGTGTTCGGTTGGGTCGCGCGGGTGAAGGAGTGACCCGAATATGGAGCAACGGAGCGAAGGGGGTGTGCCAGGAGGACATGATGTTGCTGCCCGACAGAAACACGATCGACCGGCTGCTGCGGCACTACCGGGCGCAGGAACGCGCGGTCCTGGCCAGGCCGGGCGACCTGTCGGTCCGCAGGCGCTTCGAGGACACGGCCTACACGCTGTGTGTGCTGATGGGGGAGCGTACGGCGCGTGAGGCCGTCTTCGCCGCCGAGCGGTACGTGGCGAAGGCGAGCCCCGCGTCCCGGCAGGCGCTCGAGGGGATGCCCGGCTCGTGAGTGAGCGAGTGAGCGAGTGAGCGAGCGGGTGGCAGGGGTCGGCGATCGGGTGATCCCGTGGGCGGGCGCGTGGGGCAAAAGGAGAGTTCCGGGGCATGAGTGGGGTAGATGCCCCTGTACGGAAGCGAGGGAGGCGGGTGACCCGATGGCGTCGGAGCGGTTCACCGTCACGGCGGAGCCCGGGCCGCAGCCCGGAGTCGTGGTGCTTGCCCTCACGGGGGAGCTCGACCACGACACCGCGGACGTGCTGCGCGGGGAGCTCGAGGGGCGAAACGGAGCGGTGCGGATCCTGGTCGACTGCGAGGGGCTGCGGTTCTGCGACTCGACCGGCCTGAACGTACTGCTGCGGGCCCGTCTCCACGCGCTGGAGGCCGGCGGCCGCCTGGAGCTGGCCGGGCTGCGCCCGCCGGTGGCCCGGATGTTCGAGATCACGGGAGCGCGGACCGTTTTCCGCGTGTACGAGAACGTGGCCGAGGCGCTCACGGATCGGCGGGCGGACGGCTAGGCGGGTGATCGCGGAGGGAGCGGTGGGCAAGGAAACGGTGGAGGAAGATCAGGTCCGAAGGCTCGTGCTGTTCGGGACCAAGGGCGTGGTGATGCGCTGCCGCGACTTCACCGCGGACGCCCTCACCGACTGGGGCTGGCTTCCGGCCGAGGACGACGAGGCCCGGGAGCGGGTGGACGACGTGCTGCTTCTGGTCTCGGAGGTGGTCACCAACGCCTGCCTCCACGCGGGAGGCCCCGAGGAACTGGTTCTCCGCCACCGCCGGGACCGCCTGCGGGTCGAGGTCTCCGACGCGAACCCGGAGCACCCCCGGCGGCGACAGCCCCGAGCGCCGTCGCTGCCGGGCGGTCACGGGCTGATGGTCCTGGACCGGCTCGCGGGGGACTGGGGGTCGGAGCCGCGCGAGCGCGGCAAGGTCGTCTGGCTGGAGGTCGGCCGCCCGTCCCGACCGCCGTGGCGCGGGGACGGCAGACCGTGACACCGCCCGCGGCGCCCCGCGGCCTACCGTCGCCCCGCTACTCCGTCGACGCCCGTCGAACGCTGTCGTGGTCCTCCACCAAGCCCGTCCTGAGCTCGTCCAGGATCCGGGCCAGCAGCCTGGAGATGTGCATCTGCGAGAGGCCGAGCCGCTCGCCGATCTCCGCCTGGGTCAGCTCGTCGCCGAAGCGCAGCGCGAGGATCGTGCGGTCCCGCGCGTCCAGCCCGGCGATGAGTGGTTTCAGCGACTCCAGCGAGTCGATGAGCTCGAACGCGTGCTCCTCCTCGCCGAGGCGCCGTGCGCCCGCCGTGAGGGCCGACTCGTCGTCACCGGTCGGGGTGTCGAGCGAGCTGGCGACATAGCCGTTCGACGCCTGTTCGCCCTCCGCCACCTTGTCCTCGTCGAGGTGCAGATGGTCGGCCAGCTCGGCTCTGCTCGGCCGCCGGCCGAGTTGCTGCTCCAGGGTGTCGACGGCCTTCGCCAGCTCGATGCGCAGCTCCTGGAGCCGCCGCGGTACCTGGACGGACCAGCTGGTGTCCCGGAAGAAACGCTTCATCTCACCGACGATCGTGGGCAGCGCGAACGCCGAGAACTCCACGTTACGGCCGACCTCGAACCGGTCGATCGCCTTGATCAGGCCGATCGTGCCGACCTGGACGATGTCCTCCGTCGGTTCGGCCCGGTTCCGGAAACGGCGGGCCGCGAACTTCACGAGGCTGAGATTCAGCTCCACCAGCGTGTTCCGTACGTACGCGTGCTCGGGAGTCCCTTCCTCCAGGCTGCCCAGGCGGGTGAAGAGCGCCGTGGACAGGGTCTGGGCGTCCGTCGTGCTCACCTCGGTGGGCCGGTCGATCTCGGGCAGACCGTCCAGCGCACGGCGGCGCACGGCGGCGGGCTCTGTGGACGACGGCTTGCTGAGGGGCTTGCTACGGGTGGACATAAAGGCTCCCTCGACGGGTGGCGTGGGCCTTCGCCGCCGTGAGGGCGGCGGGGGTCCGTCGTTCGAGCGTCCTGTAGAGAACCATTCCCTTTGATAGTGGTTTGACACCGTCTGTCCGGGCAGTCGTGTCCCATGACGACAACGGCACTCCGGTACGCCTTGCCCGACGGCCCCGGTGTGGTGGGCGAGTGCCGCGACCTCACCCGGCGGGCGTTGCTCGACTGGTTCGGCCCGGTGGGAGGCGCGCAGGAGGTCCTAGTGGAGGACGTCCTGCTGCTCGTCTCGGAGGTCGTCACCAACGCGTACACCCACGGTGGCACTCCGTACGAACTCCGCCTCGACCGCACCGACGGGCGGCTGTGGGTCCAGGTCAGCGACACGAGCCCCGTACGTCCGCGGCCCCACGGCCCGCACATCGCGAGCCGTGCCTCGGGGCACGGGCTGTATCTGCTGGAACGCCTCTCCTCGGCGTGGGGCTCGCTCCGGCGCGGTGAGGGCAAGGCGGTCTGGTTCGAGGTGGAGCTGACGTCGGTCCCCGTCGTGGAAGACGCGCCGGCAGCCGCCCCCACAGACGCTGCCGCCCGCCCTCGCCGTGCCTAGAGTGGAGGAGCGGGGCGGGGGCCGTCGCGGGCGCACCACCCCGGAGCCGCGGCGGGACCCGATCCGCGTCCCTGTCGTCTCCGTGCCGCGCGAGGTCCGCGATGGAGAGTTCCCCCCGACCGCCCGCGTCCGAGCCCGGCGTGCCGCCGGAACACCTGGGCGGGGACGGGCTGGGAAAGCTCCTGGCCGGGCTCACCGCCGTACGGGACGGTGATCTCTCCGTCCGTCTCCCGGACTCCGCCGGAGGCATCCTCGGTGAGATCGCGGCCGTCTACAACGACATGGTCGACCAGTTGTCCCTGGTCACCTCCGAGGTCACCCGTGTCGCCAGCGAGGTCGGCGGGCAGGGCCTCCTCGGTGGCCGGGCGCGCGAACCACGGGTGAGCGGAGTGTGGCGCGAGCTGACCTCCGGTGTGAACACCATGGCCGACAACCTGACGTCCCAGGTCAGATCCATCGCCCAGGTCGCGACCGCCGTCGCCCTCGGCGACCTCACGCGGAAGATCCGGGTCGACGCGCGCGGCGAGATCCTGGAGCTGAAGGAGACCATCAACACGATGGTCGACCGGCTGTCCTCCTTCGCCGAGGAGGTCACCAGGGTCGCCCGCGAGGTCGGTACGGAGGGCAAGCTCGGCGGCCAGGCCACGGTGCTCGGCGTCTCCGGCACCTGGAAGGACCTCACGGACAACGTCAACTCCATGGCCGACAACCTCACCAACCAGGTGCGCAACATCGCCCAGGTGACCACGTCCGTCGCGCAGGGCGATCTGACGAGCCGCATCGACGTGTCCGCGCGCGGCGAGATCCTGGAGCTCAAGACCACCATCAACACCATGGTCGACCAGCTGTCCTCCTTCGCCGCCGAGGTCACGCGAGTGGCCCGCGAGGTGGGTACGGAGGGCAAACTCGGCGGCCAGGCCGAGGTCGAAGGCGTCTCCGGCACGTGGAAGCGGCTCACCGAGAACGTCAACGAACTCGCCGGAAACCTGACCCGGCAGGTCCGAGCCATCGCCGAGGTCACCGGCGCCGTCGCCGAGGGCGACCTCACGCGCTCCATCACGGTCGACGCCCCCGGCGAGGTCGGCGAGCTGCGGGACAACATCAACGCGATGGTCGAGTCACTGCGGGCCACCACCCGCGCCAACGAGGAGCAGGACTGGCTCAAGACGAACATCGCCCGGATCGCCGCACTCATGCAGGGCACGCGCACCCTGACCGACATCGCCGAACTCATCATGACCGAGGTGCCGCCGCTGGTCTCCGCGCAGTACGGCGCCTTCTTCCTCGCCCGCCACGACGCGCGCGGCACCGAACTCGTCGTGACCGCGTCGTACGGAGCACCCGAGGAACCCGCCACGCCGCCCCGCCGCTTCCGGCTCGGCCAGTCCCTCGTCGGCCAGGCGGCCCAGGACCGGCGCACGGTCGTCGTGGAGCGGCTGCCGGTCGGATACGCCACGGTCTCCTCCGCGGCGGGCTCCGGTGAACCGGCCATGCTGATCATCCTGCCGATCGTCGTCGAGGACCAGGTCCTCGGAGCCGTCGAACTCGCCTCGCTCCAGCCCTTCACCGCCATCCACCGCGACTTCCTGGATCGTTTCGTGGACACCGCGGGAGCCGTCGTGAGCTCGCTCGTCGCCAACCTCCGTACCGACGAACTCCTCGCCCAGTCCCAGCGGCTCACCGATGAGCTGCGTTCCAGCTCCCAGGAGTTGCAGGAGCGGCAGCAGGAACTGCAGCGCTCCAACGCCGAGCTGAAGGAGAAGGCGGCGCTGCTCGCCGAACGCAACAAGGACATCGAGTCCAAGAACCTCGTCATCGAACAGGCCCGCCAGGAGCTGGAGGCGCGCGCCCAGCAGCTGTCCCGCACGTCCATGTACAAGTCCGAGTTCCTGGCCAACATGAGCCATGAGCTGCGCACCCCGCTCAACAGCCTGCTGATCCTGGCCCGGTTGCTCGCCCAGAACCCGCAGGGGAATCTGTCGGAGAAGCAGGTCGACTACGCCGAGGTCATCCACTCCGCGGGCTCCGACCTGCTCCAGCTGATCAACGACATCCTCGACCTGTCCAAGGTCGAGGCGGGGAAGATGGACATCCGCCCCGAACGGTTCCCGCTCCACCAGCTCCTGGAGTATCTGGAGGCCACCTTCGGACCGGTGGCGGACGAGCGCGGGCTGAGCTTCTCGGTCACGGTCTCCTCGGACGTGCCCGAGGAACTCACCACCGACGAGTCCCGGCTGCGGCAGATCCTGCGCAACCTGCTGTCCAACGCGCTGAAGTTCACCGACGAGGGCGGGGTGGACCTGACGATCGAGTACGCCGGAGGGGACGAACCGCCGGCCACGATGCGCGCGAGCGGACCGGTGCTGGCCTTCCATGTCACCGACAGCGGGGTAGGAATCCCCGCCGAACGCCTCGAAGGCATCTTCGGCGCCTTCCAGCAGGGCGACGGAACCACGGCCCGCCGCTACGGAGGCACCGGGCTCGGGCTCTCCATCAGCCGTGAGGTCGCCGGCCTCCTCGGCGGTGCCATCGACGTCCGCTCGACGCCCGGCCAGGGCAGCCGCTTCACCTTCTACCTGCCCGCCCCTCGCACGGCTTCGCCGGGCGCACCGGCCGGGGCCGATGAGGTGGCCGCCGACGCCGGCACGGACGAGGCCGCGGGGACCGGCACTGCCCACGCCCCCGGCGGTCAGGACCCGTGGGCGGCGGGCCACACCGTCCTCGTGGTCGACGACGACGTGCGCAACGTCTACGCGCTCACGGAAGTACTGGTGGGCCACGGCGTCCGGGTGCTCCAGGCCGACAGCGGCCGCGCCGGCCTCGACCTGCTGGCGTCCCACCCCGAGGTCGAACTCGTCCTGATGGACGTCATGATGGCCGGCATGGACGGGTACGCCACCACCGACGCCATCCGGAAGCTGCCCGGCCGCGCCCACCTGCCCGTCATCGCCGTCACCGCCAAGGCCATGCCCGGTGACCGGGCCCGCGCCCTGGCGGCCGGGGCCAGCGACTACGTGGCCAAGCCCGTCGACGCCGAAGAGCTCATGGCCAAGGTCCGGCGGTGGCTGGCCACGTGAAGCCGTCGCGCGCCGCGTTCCTCGCGCGCCGGCACCCCGCGCACACCGTCACCGTACGAGCACCGCGACGATGCTGGTGTCGTCGTCCGTGTCGCCCGTGGCCGCCTCGAGCAGCCGTTCCACCTGCTCGTTCGGCGGGTAGCCGGTGAGCCGTTCGGCCGCCGCGGCGAGCTGCGCGAGCCCGTGGTCCAGGCCGTCGTGGCGCCGTTCGACAAGCCCGTCCGTGTAGAGCAGCAATGTGTCGCCGGGCCGCAGCACGATGCGGCGCTCCTGGTACGCGTACGCGGGCACCGCGCCCAGCAGGAGGTCGTGCGGCGGTTCGAGGAGCTGCGCCGTTCCGTCGCGCAGGAGCAGCATCGGCAGGTGACCGGCGCTCGACCAGACCAGGCCGCGGTCCTCGGGGTCGTACAGGGCGCAGACCGCGGTCGCCGTGGGCTGTCCGCTGGTGCGCAGTGTCATCTCGTTGAGCCACTCCATCAGCCGTCGCGGAGAGTCGCCGGTGCACGCCAGGCCGCGCTGGGCGTTGCGCAGCGCCACCATGCCGGTGACCGAGTCGATGCCGTGGCCCGCCACGTCGCCGACCGTCATGAGGACCTTGCCGCTGGGGAGCGGCTGGACGTCGTACCAGTCGCCACCGACCCGGTACTCCTCGGCAGCCGGCCGGTAGCGGGCCGCCACCATCAAGTCCGGCAGTTCCTGAAGATCCGGGACCTCGGGCACGATCGCCTGCTGGAGCTGCAGGGCCAACTGGTGCCGGAGCTCGGCCTGGGTCCGTACCTCGGTGAGCTGGTCGAACGTCGCGGTCAGCGCGGCCTCGGTGCGCCGGCTCGCCGACACGTCCTGGTACACCCCGGCGACACCGATGACCGAGCCTGCGTCGATGAGAGGCTCCGCCGCCACCCGGACGTGGCGCACGGCCCGGTCCTCGAGCACGATCCGCAGCACCGTCTGCGCGCCGGTACGACGCTCCACCAGCGTCCTGAGCAGCTCGGTCAACGCCTCTCCGTCCTCCGGGTGCACCAGCCCCCGCAGCCCCAGCAGGGGTACGGGAGGCTCGTCACGGCCCCTGCCGAAGACGGCGTACGCCTGCTCCGACCACACCGTGTCGCCGCCCGTCAGGCTGTCCTGGAAGAGGGCCACGCTCTGCAGCCTGGACACGGCGCGCTCCGAGGCCAGCCCCGGATCGGTGGTCTCGTGCCACAGCACCACGGCCCGCTCGTCGCCGGCCGGCAGCACGCGCACGTCGAGCAGGGGCGCCGGATCACCCGGCTCGGCGGCCGTGGACGCGGGCAGCCGGGCGACCCGCTGGGTGCGCCCGGTCCGGTGCGCGCGTCGTGCGAGATGGGCGAGGTCCGCGTGGAGCCGGGGGAGCACGAGCACCAGGGAACGGTCCTCGGCGGGAGGGGCGCCGCCGAGCGTCGCCACGGCGTAGTCGTTGAGGTGCTCGACGGTCGGCGGAGCGACGGCCGGGCCGACCTTGAGGAGCATCGCGGGATGGACGAGGGCGTCCAGGACGTCCACGAGGACCGGTGCGACGGACGGGGGAGAGTCGGCCGCGTCGAGGACGGTGCCGGCCACGTCCGTCAGGCCCACCAGAGCCCTGCGCAGCGGCTCGTCGAAGGGGTTCGGGCCGGGCCAGGCGACCAGCGCCAGACCCACCGTCGTGCCCCGCAGGCGCAGGGGGAGCAGCGCCCGCGCCGCGTGGGGCGTGGGCCCGGGCAGTACCTCGCCGTTCTCGGGGCCGGAGTCCAGCCAGACCGGCGAGCCGTCGGAGAGCGCCGAACGGAACGCGGGGGGTGCCGCGGGAGGGATCCACTGCCAGGCGGCAGCCTCGGCGGCCCCGACGCCCGCGTGTCCGGCGAGCCGCAGACATCCCCACGCGTCGCGTCGCCACAGCCACAGGCTCCCCGCGCCGAGCGGTACGAGACCGCCCTCCAGGAGCGCCTGGGCCGCCTCGCCGACGGTGTCCTTCGTCTCGGCGGCCGTGGCCGCGCGCCGTGCGCGCCGCTCGTCGGGGGTACTGAACACGACGGGCGGGGCCGCGGGCTCGTCCTGCGGGGCGGCAAGGGGCGCGGCTGTGGCCTCGGCGGCTGCGGACCCGGTCCGTGTGAGTCGCTCGGCCGTCGTACCGCCGACGGCGTTGACGATGTCGGCGGCGAGATCCTCGATGCCGAGGCCCGTGGCGTGGGAGAGGGAATCCAGGTGCTCCGCCGCATCGGCCGGGGACGCGCCCAGCTGGGCCGCGAGAACACCCGTGGCCAGGTCGACGAGATGCCGGCGGGTGAGCTCGGCACGCAGCCGCCTGTTCTCGGCAGAGAGACCGCTGATGCCGGGCTCCGGAGCTTCCGCCGCAGGCGTCGTCACGGCTCCTCCCGTCCCTCCACCGAGTGGTTGTCCGGAATGATCGCGTCCGCTCAGGATTCTACCGGTCGGCCCCGCTCGGGTGCCTGAATCCGAGCCCCCGGGGTACCCGCCCGGACGGAACGGACCGGTGTTCCGTCCCGTCCTGTATCCGGGCCTCACGGAATCACGGAAGAGGAGCGCACCATGCCCCGTGGATCGAGCCCCAAGAGGGAACGGCAGTACGAGCACATCAAGGAGAGCGCGAAGGACCGTGGCGAGAGCGAGAAGCGCGCCGAGGAGATCGCGGCGCGCACCGTGAACAAGGAACGTGCCCGCGCCGGCGAGTCGAAGACCGCGAGCAAGAGCTCCACGGAGGACATGTCCTCCTCCCGGCGCGGTGGCCTGCGCTCCCACAGCGGCTCCCAGGGGCCGACGTACGACCAGCTCTACGCCGAGGCACAGCGGCGCAACATCCACGGCCGCTCGTCCATGGACAAGGCGGAACTGAAGAGGGCGCTCGGCGGCAGCTGAGCGGCCAGGGCCGATTGTCAGTGGTGCCCGGCACGATGGACCCATGACAACGACTCCGGTTCTTGCCGATGCCGCCGCGTACGCGCAGGCGGTCGAGGACGCCAAGCAGGCAGCCGCCGCCTACTACGCGGGTGGCACGTCCCCGCTCGACGACGACGCCTATGACCGCCTCGGCCGGGCGATAGCCGCATGGGAGTCCGCCCACCCCGACCAGGTGCGCGCGGACTCTCCGACGGGCAAGGTCGCCGGGGGCGCGGCGGAGGGCGACGTCCCGCACACCCGGCCGATGCTCTCGCTCGACAACGTCTTCTCGGCCGAGCAGTTCACGACCTGGGCCGCGTCACTGGAGCGCCGGATCGGCCGTGCGGTCGAGCGGTGGAGCGTGGAGCCGAAGCTCGACGGACTGGCGATCGCCGCGCGCTACGAGCGAGGGCTGCTGACCCGGCTCGTCACACGGGGCGACGGAACGGCCGGCGAGGACGTGTCGCACGCGCGAGGCACGATCGTGGGGCTGCCGGAGCGACTCACGGAGCCCGTCACGGTCGAGATACGCGGCGAAGTACTGATGACCACCGAGCAGTTCGAGGCGGCCAACCCGGTACGGGTCGCCCACGGCGGCGAGCCCTTCGCCAACCCGCGCAACGCGGCTGCCGGGACACTGCGCGCCAAGGACCGTCCGTACCGCGTGGAGATGACCTTCTTCGCCTACGACATGCTGCCGCTGGCCGCAGCCGACGCGGACGGCCCGGCGGTGGACCCGGACGGCCTGGACGAGCTCGCCCACAGCGAGCTGATCGCGCGGGCGGTCGCCCTCGGCCTGCACACCTCGGGCGCCACCGCCGCGCCCGGCCGCGCGGTCGCGGGCACGGAGGAGGTACTGGCCCGCGTCGCCGAGATCGCGGCCCTGCGGGCCGAGCTGCCGTTCGGGATCGACGGGATCGTGATCAAGGCCGATCTCGCGGCCGACCGGCGCGAGGCCGGTTCGGGCTCCCGCGCGCCGCGCTGGGCCATCGCGTACAAGCTTCCGGCCGTGGAGAAGGTCACCCGACTGGTCGGGGTCGAATGGAACGTGGGCCGCACGGGCATCATCGCGCCCCGCGCCGTCCTGGAGCCGGTGGAGATCGACGGCAGCACGGTCACGTACGCCACGCTGCACAACCCTTCCGACATCACCCGCCGTGATCTTCGGGTGGGCGACCACGTGATGGTCTACAAGGCGGGCGACATCATTCCGCGGGTCGAAGCGCCCGTCGCACACCTGCGGACCGGCGAGGAGGAGCCGATCGGTTTCCCCGAGGCCTGCCCGCAGTGCGGCTCGGAGATCGACCGCAGCGAGCAGCGCTGGCGGTGCGCCCGCGGACGCGACTGCCACCTCGTGGCCTCCCTCTCGTACGCCGTGGGCCGCGACCAGCTCGACATCGAGGGGCTCGGCGCGAGCAGGATCGTCCAGCTCGTGGACGCCGCCCTGGTCGCGGACGTGGCCGATCTGTTCACCCTCACCCGCGAGCAGCTGCTCGGCCTGGACCGGATGGGGGAGACCAGCACGGACAACCTCCTCGCCGCGATCGCCACCGCGCGCACCCGGCCGCTCGGCCGTGTGCTGTGCGCCCTCGGCATCCGGGGGACGGGACGTTCCATGTCCCGTCGCATAGCCCGCCACTTCGCCACCATGGACGCCGTCCGGGCGGCCGACGCGGAGGCGATGCAGCAGGTCGACGGAATCGGTGCGGAGAAGGCGCCGGTCATCGTCGCCGAGCTGGCGGAGCTCGCGGTGGTCGTCGACAAGCTCGTCGCCGCCGGGGTGAACATGACCGAGCCCGGAGCCACCCCGCCGCCCCCGCCGGGGACCGGGACGGAGTCCGCGTCCGAGGCCGCCCCCGTCGAGGCGGCCGGGCCGCTCGCGGGCCTGTCGGTGGTCGTCACGGGTGCCATGACCGGCCCGCTGGAGGCACTGAGCCGCAATCAGATGAACGAACTGATCGAGCGCGCGGGCGGCAAGTCCTCGTCCAGCGTCTCCAAGCGCACCGGCCTGGTCGTCGCGGGCGAGAAGGCCGGCTCCAAGCGGACGAAGGCCGAGGAGCTGGGCATCCGTCTGGTGGACCCGGACGAGTTCGCCACCCTGCTGGGCGACTTCCTGCCGGCCTGACCGGGAGCCGGGGACCCCGGCGCGGTCAGGGCGCTTCGGTGGGCCGGGGGAACCGGGCCCGTATCGCATCGACGCAGGTGTCGCGCGAGGTCGGGCCACCGAAGCGCAGCCGGTCGTACCCCGTGAAGGCGGGCTCCAGCCGGTCGAGCTCGTCGACGAGCGCGTGCAGCGCCGCCGTCCACCGCGGCGACCCCACATCAGAGGCCAGTTCGGCGTCGCCGATCGCGGCCGTCAAACGGTCCTTGCGCTGGATCGTCCCCGGAGTGACCGTGTGCAGGCAGACGTACTGTCCGCTCAGATACGCCTCCCACTCGGCCCCGGCCACGGCGGGGTCGTCCCAGTGCGCGGTGAACCAGGAGCGGAGTCGATCCGGTCCTCCGGCCTCCTCGGTCAGTTCGAAGAGCGAGGCCGGCACCATCTCCGTACCGTCCGAGCTCAGATAGCCGGGGAGCGGCAGGAACCCGTCCAGCATCTGCCGCCGGGTCTCGTCGACATCACGGCCGCGGGACGCGCACAGCTCGCCCAGCGCGACGAACTGCGACGAGACGTAGGCGTCGTCGGCCGCCGTCATCGGATGGTCACCGTTGACGGCGCGAAAGCGGTCGGCGAGCTGACGCCGCAGGTCCGGTCCGGACATCACGTGCCCCCTTCGGGATCGCCGCAGGGTCCTTCCCCGACGGCGTTCCCGCAGGCTAGGCGCAGGATCGTGCGGCGGTCGCCGAACCGTCCTGGACCCGGATGAGGTCGTCAGACGCCCTCGTCGCCGCGCCGGGTCGAGCGGCGGCGCCACAGCCAGACGGAGATCGCGGCACCGAGCGACGCCCCCACCAGGGCCAGGGGCAGCCCTGCCCAGGGACGGGACGGCACCGACTCGCGTGAAACGGTCCTCGCCGGCGCGGCGAGCGCGGCCACGTCCGCCGCCTTTGCCGCCGGAGTGGTTCCCGAGTGCGGACCGGCCTGACCCGCCTTCGGCGCCGACTCGCGCGCCGGTCGGCCCTTCGTCGCCTTCACCTCCTCCACCGTCCGCTCCGGCTTCTCCTTCGCCTTGTCCCGAGCCTGTGCGAGGGAACCCACCGGCTGCACCCGGCCCGCCGCGTCGAAGCCCCAGTCGAGGAGCGTGCGCGCCTCCTCGTACACCGCGAGTCCGCCGCCCGACTGCGGGTTCATCACCGACACCACCAGCGTCCGCGAGCCCCGCCGCGCCGCAGCGATCAGCGTGTTCCCGGCGCTGCTCGTGTAGCCGTTCTTGACCCCGATGAGCCCCGGGTAGCGCTCCACGCCGTCCTCCCCGGTCAGCAGCCTGTTGGTGTTGCGGATGCCGTACGACCAGTCCCCGGACGGGAAGTCGGCGTACCGCGTGGAGGCGTACCGGACGAACGACGGATCCTGCAGCCCGGCCCGGCCGAAGACCGCCAGGTCGTAGGCCGACGACACCTGACCCGGTGCGTCGTACCCGTCGGGCGACACCACCCGGGTGTCGCGCGCCCCCAGAGCACGGGCCTTCGCCTGCATCTGACGGGCCATGGACTTCCAGCCGCCGTTCATCGCCGCGAGCACCCGGACCGCGTCATTGCCCGAGTTGAGGAAGACCCCGTTCCACAGATCCGACACCTTGTACGTGTAGCCGGCCTGTACGCCGACCATGCTGCTGCCCTCGCCGATGCCCGACAGCTCCGACTCGGTGACGGTGTGCCGCTGCTCCTGGTCGAGACGAGGGAGCGCGGTCACGGCGAACAGCGCCTTGAGCGTGCTGGCCGGCGGCAGTCGTCGATGGGCGTTGCGCGCCGCCAGGACCTCGCCGGTCGAGGCGTCCGCCACCACCCACGACAGCGCGGAGACGGAGGACGGTCTGTCAGGCGCTCCGGCCAGCGGCTGGACCTGGGTTCCCGAGCGGTGGAGCTGGGCGGGGTCGATGACACGGGCGGCGGGAGGTGTGGGTTCGGTGAGGGACGATGCCGTGGCCGCCGGGACGGGCAGCACGAGCAGCAGCGCCGCGGTACCGGCGGCAACGTGACTCACAGCTGACGTGACGATCATTCAGCCACCGTAGGAAGCCCTGGCGGCGCCCGCAGTTCGTAGTGCGCCGACCGGCGTACGGCGAGTGGTGGACGGGCGATCGTCGCCCCCTGACGAACCCCGGCCTCGCAGGCTCCGACGACCTGCCGGAAGTGACCCGCGACCGGCGGTCGGGCTGTCGGTGCGGCAGGGCATCCTGGTGACGTGTCCTCACTTCCGTACCAGAGCCCGCCCGTTCCGCCGGATCCCGTGGAGCGCCCGCCCGCGGCACCGTCCGCCGCCGACCCGCAGGGCGGGCCGTTCGGCGCACCGGTGTTCCGTGGCGAGCGTCCGCAGCGACCCGCTCCGGTCGGCCACATGATCGTGTGCGGGGACGACGTCCTCGCCCACCGGCTCGCGGGCGAGCTCAACGACGTCTACGGGGAGCGGGTCACCCTCCTCGTACCGGCGAGGACCGACGCCCAGCCGCAGCCCGCGGGCCGCCCGGGGCGTGCTTCCGCGCTCTTCGGGCGCGTGACGGCGGCCGTGACCCGTACCACGGTCGGAGAACAGCGGGGCGTGCCCGCCGGCCGGGCGGTACGCGTCGTGGAGACCACGGAGGTCGACGACGCGGTGCTCGTCGAGGCGGGGGCGGAGCAGGCCGCCGCCCTCGCCCTCGTCCATGACGACGACGAGACGAACATCCGGGCCGCGCTCGCCGCCCGCCGCCTCAACCCGCGGCTGCGCCTGGTCATCCGGCTCTACAACCGCAAGCTCGGCCAGCATCTGGAGACGCTTCTCGACCAGGCCGCGGCCATCGCCGAGCCCTGCCTCGACCCCAAGCTCCTCGACGCCTCCACGACCGTCCTGTCCGACGCGGACACCGCCGCCCCCGCCCTCGCGGCCACTGCCGTCGCCGGTACGAGCAAGGTGGTGCAGGCCGGTGGCCTGCTGCTGCACGCCGTCGAGCGGACCCCGCCCGCCCGTGGCGAGGTCGCCGACCCCGGCCTGTGCACGCTCGCCCTGCTGTCGGCGACCACCAACGACCCGGCCGGCTGCGAGGGCTCGGAGCACAGCGGCGACCAGGGCCCGCTGCTGCTGCCCGACGACCGGGCGGTCGGGGCCGCTCCCGGGCGGGGCACGGTCGCCCTGGAAGCGATCACGTACGCCGGTCCGACGCTGTCCTCGAACAGGTTCGGCACCTCCGCCCTGCCCGTCGGCTCGCTCTTCTCCCGCCGCCTGCGCTGGTCGCTCGCGGGGGTGACAGCGGCAGTCGGCGCGATCGCCCTCGCCACCTGGCTCACCACCGGAGACCACCCCCTGCACGCCGCCTACCTGACGCTTCTCGACCTCTTCGCCATCGGCGATCCCGCCGTCGAGGACGCGACCAGCCGTCAGGTGCTCCAGATCCTCGCCGGCTTCGTCGGCCTCCTCCTGATGCCGGTCCTGATCGCGGGAATCCTGGAGGCCCTCGGCACCTTCAAGTCGGCGACCTCGCTGCGCCGCCCGCCGCGCGGGCTGTCCGGGCATGTGGTCCTCCTCGGCCTCGGAAAGGTCGGCACGCGCGTCCTCGCGCGACTGCGGAGGATGAACATCCCCGTGGTCTGCGTCGAGTCCGACCCGGAGGCGCGCGGAATCGCACTGGCGCGCCGGTTGCGCGTGCCCACAGTGATCGGGGACGTCACCGAGGAGGGTGTCCTGGAGGCCGCCCGCGTCCACCGCGCGCACGCCCTGCTCGCCCTGACCAGCGTCGACATCACCAACCTGGAGGCCGCGCTCTCCGCCCGCTCCGTCAAGGCCGACCTCCGGGTCGCTCTCCGGCTGTACGACGACGACTTCGCCACGGCCGTGTACCGCACCCTGCGCGTGGCCCACCCCGACGCCCTCACCCGCAGCCGCAGCGTCTCCCACCTGGCCGCGCCCGCCTTCGCCGGGGCCATGATGGGCCGCCAGATCCTGGGCGCCATCCCGGTGGAGCGCCGCGTGCTGCTGTTCGCTGCGGTGGAGGCCGCGGGCAACCCGCTGCTGGAGGGCCGCACGGTGGCGGAGGCGTTCCGTCCGGGCGCCTGGCGGGTGATCGCCCTGGCGACGGGTTCGGCGCCCCTGGGACGCCACGGAGCGGGCCTGGTCTGGCAACTGGAGCCGGACCGAGTCCTGGCCGCGGGGGACCGGCTGGTCCTGGCGGCCACGCGCCGAGGGCTGGCGGAGCTGCTGGGGCGTCAGCCACGGGGGGCTATGTGACATCCGGTTCCGGGGTCTGGGCCGGGGCCCGGCGGAGCAGGTGGTGGAGTGCCGCGGCGGCGAACTGCAGGGTGGCGGCAGCCAGCAGAAGGATCGCGGGCCGCGTGCCGGAGGCGAGCCCGGTCAGAGCGGCGCCACACGCGGCCGCCGAGATCTTGAGACCGGCGCCGAGGGTGAACACCTGGGTCCGTACGTCGGCGGGGGCGTGATCCGCCCTGATCCGTAACGTCGCCGTCAGCAGCGGACCGTCGCACAGCCCGGCCGCACCGAACAGGGCCGCGCAGAGCCACGGCGAGGGAACGAGGGCGGCCGCGCCGAGGGCCGCGCCGGTGCCCACGAGCGTGACGCCGACGAGCCGCCCGGCCGGCACCCGCGGCCACACCCGGTCCACGACGAGCGACCCGACGAGCGCGCCGACGGCGAACGCGGTCATCAACAGCCCACCGCCACCGGGCCGACCGCGCTCGGTGGCGAGCAGCACGGCGGTGGTGGTGAGACCACCGAGGCCGAGGAACCCGAGGCAGGTGGCGGCGGTGACGGCCCTGAGCTCCCGCACGTCCCGAACGGCCACGAGCCCGGCGACGAGGTCACCACGCAACGACCGCCGAGCGGTGTCGGCCTTCTCGCGAGGGTCGGTGCGCGGCCCAGGCGTGGTGGCAGGGGTGCCGGTCGACCGGCGGAAGCCCGCCCCGGGCCCCCGCGCCGGCGGCGACCCCGCTTCCGGCCCCGACGTCTGCCCCGATCCCGGTCCCGACCTCAGCCCCGGCGGCGACCCCGCCGCTGCCCCTGGCCCCCGCGTCGACGTCGGCCCCGCCGCCGCTCCCGACGTCCGCCCCGGCCCGGATCCGGTTCGCCCCGCACCCAAGGGCTCCCGATCCGGCCGTGACCCACGCAGTCCGGTCAACAGGACCGTGGCCGGTAGGGTCGCGAGCGCTGCCGAGGCGGCGAGTACGGCCACGGCGGCCGCCGGACCGGCGAGCACCGCGATCACTCCGGCCAGGGCCGGGCCCGCGACCGCGGCGGCGTTGTAGACCGTGGCGTCCCAGGCGTACGCGCGGTCCCGGGCCGGGCCCTCGGTGACGAGCGAGGCGACCAGGCCGGACAGGCCGCCCGAGACCACCGGGCCGCAACTCCCGCCCAGCGCCGCGACGGTGAGCGTGACGGCGACCGGCGCGTGCCCCGTCACGTACGCCAGGCACGCGACGGCGGCCGCGAAGCCGGCCAGTGCGCCGCCGTAGAACAGGGCCGGTCTGCGCACCCGTTCGGCGAGCGCCCCGGTCAGCGGGGCGGCCGCGATGTGCGGCGCCATCCACGCGGTGAGTACCAGGGCGCCCAGGGCCGCGTCGCCGGTCCGGGCCAACGCCAGCAGAACCAGGGCAACCGGGAAGCCCTCCTCCGCAAGGCGGGCCGGGAACGCCGTCGCCAGATAGAGCCGTACCGCTCTCCCCATGACCCCCACCCCCGTGTAACGTCTTATCTCGACAAGACGTTACACGAAAGGCGTGGTGGCTCCCGTGAACGATTCCGGCCACGGATTCCGGCCCGTACAACGGATGATCGACCTCGCCAACGCCGTACGCGCCACTCCCGACCTGTCTCGCGAAGCCCTCGCCGAGCTGCTCGCGCACCACGGGGAGAACGCGCGGGACCTCACCCCGACCGCGTTCTCCGTGCACGATGCCGACGAACTGCGCGCGGCCGTCGTCCGTATCACCGGCGTCCTCACCGAGACCGATCCTGACCGAGCCGCCGAGGAGATCAACTCCCTGCTCGCCGCACACGCGGGGCCGCCCCGGCTCTCGCGCCACGACGGACACCCCTGGCACCTGCACGTCGACCGGGGTGACGACACCGACTGGGCCGACTGGTTCCTCGCGGCCGGCGCCCTCGCGCTCGCCCAGATCCTCACCGAGCACGGCCGGATCACCTGGGGCGAATGCGCCTCCGCCCGGTGCGCCACGCTCTACCCGGGAACCGGGCCCGGCAGCGCGCAGCGGTACTGCTCCGCCGCCTGCGCCACCCGCGAGCGCGTCGCGGCCCACCGCCGCCGCGCCAAGGGGTGACCAACTCGACACGCCCCGAGCGGGGTTGACCGTAGGATCTGACCGCTCGCGAGCCGCATCGATCCGCCTTCGCCGTCAGGAGTGCCCGTTGAACGCCTCGCCGTACCGCCTCGACCCCGCCGGCGGCTGCCCCCACGCGGCCAATGCCCGGCTGCTCTCCCAGGGCTCCGTGACCCCCGTGGTGCTGCCCGGAGAGATCGACGGCATGGCCGTACTCGGCCACGACGCCCTGCGCGACTTCCTCGCGCACCCGGAAGTCGCCAAGAGCGCCCAGCACTTCACCGCGCTCACCGAGGGCCGCATACCCGACGGATGGCCGCTGCGGACCTTCGCCACCGTCCAGGGCATGACCACCGCCGACGACGCCGACCACCGCCGACTGCGCTCCCTGGTCAGCAAGGCGTTCACCGCCCGCCGCGTCGAGCAACTGCGGCCCCGGGTCGAGTCGGTCGCCGCCGGACTCCTCGACCGGCTCGCCGATGCCGCCGACGCCGGCGACGGCATCGCCGACCTGCGTCGTCACTTCGCCCTGCCACTGCCCCTCGGTGTCATCTGCGAACTCCTCGGCGTGGACGAGAAGTACCAGGACCGGCTGCACCATCTCTCCAGCCAGGTCGTCGCCACCGACATCGGCCCCGCACAGGCCATGGCCGCGAACAGGGAACTCCTGGAGGTCCTCACCGCCATCGCCGCCGACCGCACCGACCGACCCGGCGACGACCTCACCAGCGCGCTGATCGCCGCCCGCGACGAGGGCGGCGACCGGCTCAGCCATCCCGAACTCATCGGCACCCTGGTCCTGTTGATCATCGCCGGCCACGAGACCACGCTGAACCTGGTCACCAACGCCGTCCGCGCGCTGTGCACGCACCGCGACCAACTCGCCCACGTCGTCGAGGGGCGCGCCGACTGGGCCGACGTGGTCGAGGAGACCCTGCGCTGGGACAGCCCGGTCAGCTACTTCCCGTTCCGATACCCCACCCGCGACCTGACCGTCGACGGCACGCTGATCCCGAAGGGCACCCCGGTCCTCGCGGCCTATTCGGCGGCCGGCCGCGACACCAAGGCCCACGGCCCGGACGCCGCACACTTCGACATCACCCGCGTCCCCGCCGCCAAGCACCTCTCCCTGGGCCACGGCCCCCACTACTGCCTGGGCGCCCCGCTCGCCCGCATGGAGGCGTCGATCGCCCTGGAGGCGCTGTTCACCCGATTCCCCGAGCTCGACCTCGCCGTCCCCGAGCCGGAGCTGACCCGCCATGCGAGCTTCGTCGGCAACAGCGTCAGGTCCCTCCCGGTGCGCCTCGGGTAACCCGTCACGCCCCTCACCCCGCCCGGCCGCGATCCGGCGCGGGGGAGGCGCGCAGGGCCGAGACGAGGCGCAGGAGATGCGCCTCGTTGCCCGAGAGCCCCGCTGCCCGCAGCGCCGCGTCGGCCTCGGCCATGGGGTGGGTGAGCATCGCCGCCGCGTACGGCTCCAGACGCGGATCGGTCAGCACCGCCTGGGTGGACTCCAGCAGACGAAGGTACGCCTGAGCGGCGGCGCGCTCACGGACGGAGAACGTGGTCATGTCGGGCTCCCTCTCGACAGGTTGGACGCTTCCACCCTCTCGTACGGGTCTGACAATGCGGGTGGAGGCGACATCGTTCGGGATGTCGGACACCGGCACCGGGCTCCAGGGCCGCCCGGCAGGCCACCTCCGGTGGTCACCCTCGGTGACCTGGACGGTCGTGCGGTGGAGCGGGGCTCCGTGTGGAGCCTTGGGGCACCGGCGGCTAGGGTGAAGTTGGGAGTCGGCGGAACCCCCCAGGAGCCGTGATGCGCGGACACCGTCCCGATCCGCCCGACAATGCGCAGCAGCTTCTGGTCGCACTCGGGCAGCTCGTCGATCAGGCCCTGGAGCGGATCAAGTTCCAGCGGGCCAGGGTCGAGCTGGCCATGGCCTTGCAGCGCCACATGCTCCCGCCGGGACTGCCGGAGGTGCCCGGGTTGCAGTTCGCCGCCAGATACACGCCCTCGCGTGACGGATTGGACGTGGGCGGCGACTGGTACGACGCCTTCGTGATGAGCGACGGGTCCCTGGGGCTCGCGATCGGCGACGTGCAGGGCCACGATGTGGAGGCGATCGCCTTCATGGGGCAGGTACGAACCAGCCTGCGGGCCATCGCCGAGTCGACGAGCGACACCCGAGAAGTGCTGGGGCGCACCAACGATCTGCTGATCGCCATGGGGTGCGGCCGGTTCGCGACCTGCTGTTTCCTGCGTTTCGACCCTGTCACCCGCGATCTGACGGTCTCCCGGGCCGGGCATGTCCCCATGATCTGGGCCACGGCCGCGGGCCACTGGGGCATCGCGCTCGACAGCGGCGGGCCGCCGCTGGGCATTGTGCAGGGCGAGAAGTATCCGGTGACCCATCGACGTCTGAGAGAGGCCGGCGTCCTGGTGCTGGTCACCGACGGAGTGGTGGAGGGCCCGCACTACCCGATGGAGTCCGGTCTGGCCGAGGTCGCCAATCTGGTGCGCGCGGGGTTCGACGCCGACCCGGACGTGCTGGCCTCCGCCGTCGTCAGAGTGGCTGATCAGACGGGGCACCGGGATGACGCCGCGGTCCTCGTCGTGCGCTACGAAGGCCCCCAGGAGACGGTCCCGCCGCAGGAACCGGTCTGACCACGGGGTCCGTCGCCGGAGTCGCAGGGATCCCGATGCGCATGCAGACTGCTGTCGTGCGCGGTGCGGAGATGAGTCGCTACGGGTCTGCTGCGCTGCGCGTCCTTGCCGTCGCAGCCGTCTACTACGGCGCCGCCCGGATCGGGCTTCTCCAGCAACTCGTACGCGAGCAGGTCACCCCCCTGTGGCCGCCGACCGGCGTCGCGCTGGCCGCGCTGCTCCTCATGGGCCTGCGCGTGTGGCCGGGCATCGCCCTCGGTGCGTTCCTGGCGAACGTGTTCCTCGGGCCCTCGGCGGTCGCGGTGCTGGTCATCACCGTGGGCAACACCCTGGCGCCGGTCTGTGCCTTCCTGATGCTGCGCAGAGCCGGATTCAGAGCCGAGCTGGACCGCTTGCGGGACGTCCTGGCGCTGATCTTCCTCGGCGCCCTCGCCGGCATGCTGATCAGTTCGACCATCGGCAGCGGCGTACTCGTCCTGTCCGGAGCCGAGGACGCGGGCGACTTCTGGTCCACATGGTCGGTGTGGTGGACCGGTGACGCCATGGGGATCCTCGTCGTCACACCCTTCCTGCTCGTGCTGCGCAGGGCCCGGTGGCCGGTGCGGGCCCGGCCCGCCCGCTGGCTCGAGGCGGGGGCGCTGGCCTTCGGTACGGTCTTCGTCACGCTCCTGGCCACGCGCGCGGCGGACTCCTCCCTGCTCTTCCTCGTCTCTCCCCTCCTGATCTGGGCGGCCTTCCGTTTCCAGCTGGCCGGCGCGGCGCCCTGCGCGCTCGTGGTCTCGACGCTGGCGATCGTGGCCGCCACCGCGGAGAAGGGTCCGTTCGAGGGCGAGGATCTCTTCTCCAGCATGGTCACGCTTCAGGCGTTCAACGGCACGACGGCTTTGACGGCTCTCCTCCTCGCGGTCGTGATCACCGAACGCAACAAGACCCATGACGAGATCAAACGGGTGTGCATGCGGTTCGCGGAGATGGTGGCCCAGATGGAGCCGCGGCCCGATCCGTTCGAGTTCCCGCCCGAGGAACCGCCGCCCTGACGTCCGAGCGCCTCTGTCGTCGGACACCCATGCCCTCATGGGCCAGGCGCGGTTACCCAACGTGCCCGCGGCCTCAATAGGGTGACCCCATGTCTGCGACGTTGAGTTCCACCAAAGCCGCCGCCGCGCTTCGCACCGCGGCACGAGTCTCCGCGGAGTCCCTGCTGGTCCTCGTGATGGCCGCAGTGAGCCTGTGGATCGTGGGGCGCATGTGGCCGGTCGTCTGGCCGCTCATAGTGGGTCTGTTCCTCACCACTCTCACCTGGCCTCTTGCTCGATTCCTGCGCAGGCACGGGTGGCGGCCCGCGCCGGCCGCGGCATTCGTGACCGTCCTGTTCCTCCTGGTCGTCACGGGCGTCCTGGCACTGATCGCCGTGCCGGTGGCTTCCCAGTCCGGCGAGCTGGCCGACGGGGTGGTCGAAGGCATCCAGAGGCTGCGGGAGTGGGCCGCCGGGCCGCCGCTGAACATCGGCGACGACCAGATCTCGGGCGCGTTCGACTCCGCGATGGCCCGCATCCAGGACAGCGTCGGCAGCCTGGTCACCGCCGTCGCCACGGGCGTCGGCACCGTGTTCAACGGCGTCGTGACCGCCGTTCTGGCGCTCTTCCTGATGTTCTTCTTCCTCAAGGACGGCCCGCGCTTCCTGCCGTGGCTCACCCGACAGCTCCCCGGCCGGCTCGCCGTCGACGTTCCGGTCGTCGCCGAGCGCGGCTGGGACACCCTGGGTACGTTCGTGCGGTCCCAGGCGTTCGTGGGCCTGCTCGACGCCGTCTTCATCGGCCTCGGACTGTGGATCCTGGACGTGCCGCTGGTGCTCCCGCTGGCCGTGCTGACGTTCGTGTCCGCGTTCGTGCCGATCGTGGGTGCGCTCTTCGCCGGCCTGGTCGCGGTGCTGATCGCCCTGGTGTCCAACGGGCCGACCGACGCGCTGATCGTGCTGGCGATCATCGTCGTCGTGCAGCAGCTCGAGGGCAACGTCTTCCAGCCCATGATCCAGAGCCGTGGGCTCGGTCTCCATGCGGCCGTGGTCCTGCTGGCGGTGACGCTGGGCGGGAGCCTGGCCGGCATCGTCGGCAGCCTGCTCGCCGTGCCCGTGGCCGCGCTGATCTCCGTGATCTGGAGCTACCTGCGCGAACAGCTCTCCGAACCCCTGCCGGAACCGGAACCCGACGCGCCGCTCACCGACGTCACTGTGTGAAACAGGGGTCCGATCAGGGCTCGCTCCGTCCGTCCAGCCTCGTGGCGAGCCGCTCGAGGAAGACCCGCTGACCCGACACGAGGAGCGGAGCGGCCGCCTCAGGGGTGAACCAGCCGACCCGGTCGATCTCCGGGAACTCCCGCTGGGTGCCCGAGCCGCGGGGCCACTCCATCGTGAACGTGCCCGGCACGATTCGGGTCGGGTCGAGGTCGGATTCGACCGCCCAGATCGTGACCGTCTTGCCGTTGGCCTGCCGCGCCTCGCCGAGCGCGAGTCGCTCGCCGTCGGGCGCCGGCAGGCCGAGCTCCTCCTCGAACTCGCGGCGGGCGGCGGCCTCCGGTGTCTCCTCCGGGCCGTACTCGCCCTTGGGGATCGACCAGGCCGAGACGTCCTTCGAGGCCCAGAAGGGGCCGCCCATGTGCCCGATGAGCACCTCGAAGTCACCGTCAGCCGTCCTGCGGAAGAGAAGGAGCCCGGCACTGCGCTTGTCCGACATGGCGTCCAGTGTGGCGGAGCGCGTCAGATGCCGCAGCTGCTCGCCGACCAGAACCGGGAGGCACGGGTGTCCACATGCGCGTGGTCGCCGTGGCCCGGGTAGCCGGGGCCGAGGATCCCGTTGAATCCGTGGTTACGGGCCTGCTTGGCCAGCGTGCACAGCGAGGGCGAGCCCGTGAGGTCGATGCCGTCGCCGTACAGGTGCCGGCTGTCCGACGCGCCGCCGACCGCCGAGTTGCACGCCCGCGAGCGGAATCCGCTGCTCACCGAGATCGGCACGTCGCCGAGCGCGTGGCGCAACGCCTCCAGCTTCCACATCGCGCGCAGGGCGTTCGACCTCGCGGTGGCCGCGGTGACGGCACCGCCGGAGAAGTCGCCGTTGCACTTGTTGAGCTCGGCATAGGTGAAGTGGATCGGCGTGCAGTCGGCGTCCTGGAGCGCGTACAGCTTCGAGAAGGTCGCGGGACCGGCGACGCCGTCGGCGGCGAGTCCGTACGCCTGCTGGAAGCGGGTCACCGCGGCCTTGGTGGCGGGGCCGTAGTCGCCGTCCACCGTCAGCACGGCGCCGTAGCCGGGATATCCGGCGACCCGGATCTGCAGCTGGGTCACGTCCGCGCCGGACATGCCCGAGGACAGGGTGCGGCCCCAGGTGTAGCACTCGTCGGCATGTGCCGTACCGGATGTGGCGACGGTGCCCGCCAGTGCGGCGACCACCAGAAGAACCATCGAGAGCAGAGATCTGACCATGCGCCGGGCCATGACACCTCCGTGTCGGAACCGCACGGGACCTCCGCCCGATTCCGCCATGAGCATGACCATGCGGAAGGCCGTGGTCAACGGTGCCGAACATTCGCCATTGGCCCAGGCCAGTGGCGTCTACGGGACGATCCGGACCGTCACCGGGCCGCCCGCCGGGTCCACCTCGCGCGCCCACGCGGCCCGCAGCCGTTCGGAGCGGTGCGGCCACGCCGTGCCCAGGAGCCTCACGCGGTGGAGGATCCGGCCGTCCTGCGCGACCTCCACGACCGGGCGCACCAGCGGCTCCCTCACCCTCAGCAGTAGCGGACGACCCGCCTCCGCGTCGGTGATCCGGTTCGGCGCCACCCACCCCACCGGGCGGTCCGCGACCACCGGCACCGCCGACAGCGGCCACACCTCCCCCGACAGGTAACGGAGGACGGCGTCCGCCGCCCCGCGCCCCTCGGCCGCCGCCACGCCCGCCGATTCGACTCCGCGCAGAACGTCGCCCGCCGCGAAGACGCCCGCGGACCCGGTACGGAACGCGCCGTCCACCGAGGGACCTCGCGTACCGGGGTCCAGCGGCACCGCCCCTGCGCGGGCAAGTTCGTGGTCGGGGATCCAGTCACCGGTGAAGATGACCGTGTCGCACCGGATCGTGATGTTCCGTCCGTCGGGGCGGCTCAGGCGGACCCCGGTGAGTCTCCGCCGGCCCAGCAACTCCGTCACCACGGCGCTCGTCAGCAGCGGAGGGAGACGGACGGCCGTCAACCGCCGTGGCTCGCGCGGCTGTTCGGTGACCATGGCCACCACGTCGGCCCCACCCCGGCGCAGCGCCCGCACCGCGTGGTGGGCCACCGGTTCCGCGCCCACGACGACGGCCCGCCGCCCGAGCCGCGCACCACGCACCCCGTGCAGATACACGGACTGCTGAAGCTCGCCGGTCGTCAGTACGCCGGCCGGCCGCGATCCCGGCACCAGGCGTGCGGTGCGCGGCCGTTCACGAGCGCCCGTCGCCAGGATCACCGCCCGCGCGCTGATCGTCTCCAGTCCGCTCGGGGAGGTGACGTCCAGGGTGAGGGGGCCCGCCCAGCCGGTCGCCGAGACTCCCGTACGGACCGTGGCCCCGGCCAGGACCGCCGCTCGCACCATCCGCCGCGCGTAACCCGGCCCGTCCGTGGGGCGACCCGGTCCGGTCAGGCCGAAGCCGCCGTGGGCGCAGTGGCGCGGCACCCCACCGGCCTCCTGTTCCCGCTCCAGGACCTCGATCCGGTACCGGCTCGCAGAGCCCGGGGCGGGGGGCGAGCCGGAGGCCGCGCCCCAGCCCGGAACCGTCGCCGAGGCGAGCCGGGCCGCCGCCGCGAGTCCTGCGGGCCCCGCGCCGACGACGAGCACATCCACCGTACGGTTCACCGCTCCGACCACGGGGTCTCCGCCTCCTCGAACATCGCCCGGACCGTCGCCCCGCACGAGAACCCCTGGCACCGTCCGCCTCGTGCCCGTGTCCGGCGCCGCAGACCGTCGAGCGAGCCCGGCGGAATCGTCGAGGCGAGCGCGGCCCTGATCTCTCCCCGCGTGACTCTTTCGCAGTGGCAGACGATCGAGCCGAACTCCGGTTCACGCGCGATGAGTTCGGCATCCCGGTACGGGCGCGGGAAGGCCTCTCCCAGGTTCGGCATCCGCACCGGGACGAGCGGACGCTCCGCCCCCAGGGCCAGCCCGCTGTCGGAGAGCAGCTCCACCACGTGTGCGGCGATCCCCAGGGACGCGGTCAGGCCGGTGGACCGGATGCCGCCCACCGTGACGTAGCGCCGGCCGGGATGGGCGGCGATCCGGTAGTCGTCGTACTCGGTCGCCGCCCGTAGCCCGGCGTACACGGCGGTCACTTCCTCGTCGAGGAGTTCGGGGAGGATCCGTCGGCCCTGCGCCCGCAGCGCCGCCAGACCGTCGGCCGTCGAACCGGTGGCCGCCTTGTCGTCCAGGTCCTCCGCCGTCGGCCCGAGCAGCACGTTCCCGTACACCGTCGGCGCGACCAGGACGCCCTTGCCGAGCGCACCCGGGACGGGGAGCAGGATGTGCCGGACGAGGGGGCGCGCGAACTTGTCGAAGACGATCAACTGGCCACGCCTGGGCGTGACCGTGAAGTCGTGTCGGCCGAACAGCGCGTCGAAGCGGTCCGCGTACAGTCCGCACGCGTTGACGACGTACCGGGCACGCAGCACGCCGCGCGGGGTGACCAACCGGTGCGGATCGCCCCGATCGGCTTTCTCCACACGGCAGTTGAGATGCAGATCGACCCCGGAGCGGACGGCCTGGGTGGCGTACGCGAGTGTGGTGGTCCAGGGGCAGATGATCGACTCTCCGGGGACGTCCAGCGCGCCGAACGCGCCGGGCCCCAAGTGCGTTTCCCGTGCGGCCAGTTCCCCGGGATCGAGAACGCGTGTGGTGCGGTGGCCATTGCGCGCCGCCTTCTCCGCGAGGCGGGGGAGCGCGGCCAGTTGCTCCTCGTCCCAGGCGACGAGCAGCGCGCCGAGCGGTTCGACGGGGATTCCCGTCTCGTGGGCGTAGTCGGCGAGCAGACGCTGCCCCTCCCGTACGAGTCGGGCCTCCAGCGAACCGGGAACGGCGTCGAATCCGGTGTGCAGGATCGCGGTGTTGGCCTTGGACGTGCCCTCGCCGACATCGCCGGACGCCTCGACGAGCGCGACCCGTAGCGGCCGGCGGGCGAGCTCGCGGGCGATCGCGCAGCCCACCACTCCGGCGCCGACCACCACGACGTCGTACTCCGAGCCCGGCGCGGAGGAGTCCGGCAGCGCTCCTCTTCGGGTGACGACGCCGGAGGTGTCGGGCAGTGCCCGCGCCCCGCCGCCCAGGCCGCCCGCGCGTGCTCCCGCCCCCGTACCGCCTCCGCCCGGCCGTCCCGCGGTCATGGCCGTGACGATCCGGGCGAGCCGTCGAGGAGCGCCGTCACGGCCGTGCGGAATCCGTCCAGCCGTTCCTCCGCCTCTGTGCTCGTGATGGCGGGTTCGTAGACGGCCGACGGTTTCCACTCCGGAACGGCGTCCTCGACGGTGAGGCCGGAGTCGAGGCCGAGCCGCGCCACCGTGGCGACGCCCAGCGCCGTGGCGTCCGGCAACGCCGACACCTCCACCGGGAGTTGGAGGAGATCGGCCTGGGTCTGCATCAGCAGTGCGGAACGGGTCAGGCCCCCGTCCACGCGCAGGGCCGTCAGCGGTCTGCCGAGGTCGGTGCCGGCCGCGCCGGCCAGCTCCACGACCTGGGCGGCGATCCCCTCGCACAGGGCGCGCACCAGGTGTCCACCGTTCGTGTTCAGGCCCAGGCCGTGCAGCGAGCCGCGTACATCGCCTCGCCACCACGGCGCGGCGAGTCCGGCGAGGGCCGGGACGAAGGTGACTCCGCCGGAATCCGGTACCGCGCCGCCCATGGTGTCGAGGTCCTCGGCGCCCGAGATCACCCCGAGGTCGGTCAGCCAGCGCACGGCGGACGCGGCCGTGTACACCTGGCCGTCCAGGCAGTAGCTCGTCCGTCCGGCGAGCCGCCAGGCCACACAGCTCACGAGCCCCGAGTCACCGCGGCGTGGGGTCGGCCCGGTCTGTGCCAGCAGGAACGCCCCTGTCCCGTAGGTGCATTTGGCCGCGCCCGGCTCGGTGACGCTCTGGGCGAGGAGGGCCGCCTGCTGGTCCACGAGGAGTCCGGTCAGCGGGAGCGGCGGCCCGAACGCGGTGGTGACGCCCACCCGGGTGTCGGCGTCGACCACGCGCGGCAGGCGTTCGCCGCCGAGCCCGAAGACGTCGAGGGCGGGATCGGACCAGGACACGGTGTCGAGATCGAGCAGTCCCGTGCGCCCCGCCGTCGCGGCGTCCGTGACGAACGCGCCCGTGAGACGGTGCACGAGCCAGGCGTCGCTCGTGGTGACCACGCCCGCGCCGGTGAGGTGGCGTCGGATCCAAGCCATCTTGGGGGCGGCGAAATAGGGGTCGAGCGGAAGACCGGTCCACCGCCTCAACTCATCGGCATGCGAGGAGAGTTCCGTGCATACGTTCTCCGCCCTGCGATCCTGCCAGACGAGTGCGTCGGTGAGCGGCGCGCCCGTCGCGGGATCCCAGGCGAGAACGGTCTCACCCTGATTGGCCAGGCCGACCGCCGCGACCGGTGTGCCCGCCTCGGCCAGCGCGGCCCGGCCCGCGGTGACGACGGAGTCGTACAGTTCTGTCGGATCCACCTCGACCAGGCCGCCCGGCAGATACCGCGGCCGCACGGGTGCCGTACCGGAGCCGATCACGCCCCGCTCGGGACAGACGACCAGCGCCTTGGTCCCGGAAGTGCCCTGGTCGACGGCGAGTACCGGGCCCGTCATCGTCGTACTCCCGTCCCCGAAGCGCGTTCGGTTCCTGATCGCGGAAGCGGACAGACTGGTGCACGCGGCCCTTCCTCGTCAAGCGGTTCACGGCCGGGGGTCAGCTCGTCACGCATATGTGAGGGATCTTCAATTTCATTCAGTGGCTGGATAGTTACGGTCAGAAGTGAAAGTGGATCGGTCTCGTCCACGCACCTCTATAGTGATCGCCGATCAACGGCCGGGACACCCACCCGGGGACTGACCACCCCCGCCGCCCACCGAGGACCCATGTCTCCCAGCGCACGCCCCGCTTCGTGATGGCAGGACACGGCTTCCGGCCCGTCTACCATCCGGCGGGCCACGACCACGCCCTGCGTCACGCCGTCCAGGACCTGCGGACCGGCCGCTGGGTGTCCATGGCCCGATTACTCGACGAGACGCCCGGCTGGGACGGCTGGACCCGGCGCACCCAGGTCCTCGCCGCCGTCGCGGCCGGCACCGATGTCGTAGGGATCTGGCGGTCGGAACAGCCGGACAGCATCTCCGCGACCGTGATGCACACCCGGGTCGCCGTGGAGCGGGCCGTACGCGCCCACCGCGGCGGCCACCCCCGCACCCGCGCCCTCTGGCAGGAGGCGTGGACCGCCTGCCGCGACGCCGCAGAACAGGCGCCCGACGACCCCGTCCCCTGGGTCTGTCTGCTCGCCCTCGCCGCGCTCGACGAGCGCCAGCGCATGGAGGAGCACCGGCTCCGCCCGCCCGCGCCCATGCTGGCGCCCGGCCCCTGGGGACTCCTCGCAGAGGCCGAGAAGCGCGACCCGCACAACCGCGAGGCGCACCACCGGATGCTGCAGTTCTTCTACGGGCGCCAGTCCGGACCGCTCTCCGAGGCGGTCAACTACGCGCAATGGGCAGCCGGTTCGGCCCCCACCGGCAGCTCCCTGCACGCGCTCCCCCTCTACGTCCGGGTGGAGCGCTACCGGCGCGAGCGCGGGCAGGAGCACGCACTCGACCTGCACTGGGTCGCCGAGGACGCCATCCGTGACGCCCGCCGCGCCCTCGACGCCTGGTTCCTCTTCTGTGCCACCGCCGAGGCGTCCCTCCTGGACCTCAACCACCTCGCCCACGCCCTCTTCGGCGCCCTCCGCTTCGCCGACGCGGCCCGCGTCTTCGAGGCCCTCGGCCCGTACTGGACGGTCCTGCCCTGGGCGTACCGCACACCACGGCCCGACGACCGGGCCCTCGCCGAAGAGGTCTTCGTGCGCGCTCGCGCGCGCTGTATCGACCCGTGACTCCGAAGGCGCGACGTACCCGCACCACCCCGCTCGACTCCCCAGCCCGCCCCCGCCCACCCACTTCCGGAGGTACCGGCATGTCCCGCACCGTCCCCGCCGACGAGATACGCAGGCCCCCCGCCGCGCAGGACGAGGAGGCACGGCTCCGCGAGCTCGGCTACCAGCCCGTCCTCGCTCGCCGCATGGGCGGCTTCGGCAACTTCGCCATCAGCTTCTCGGTCATCTCCATCCTGTCCGGCTGCATGACGCTCTACGGCTTCGGTCTCAGCACCGGCGGACCCGCCGTCATGATGTGGGGCTGGGCGGGCGTCGGGCTCTTCGTGCTGTGCGTCGGCCTCGCGCTCGCCGAGGTCACCAGCGCCTACCCGACCTCCGGCGCCCTCTACTACATGGCCGACCGGCTCGGCGGCCGGCGCTGGGGCTGGTACACCGGCTGGCTGAACCTGCTCGGTCTGCTCGGCGCCATCGCCGGCATCGACTACGGCGCGGCCCTGTTCACCGGAGCCTTTCTCAACCTCCAGTGGGGCATCATGCCCACGGCCGGTTCCACCTTCCTGATCTTCCTCGCCATCCTGCTGCTGCACGCCGTACTCAACCTCTTCGGCGTACGTCTCGTCAGCGTGCTCAACTCGATCAGTGTCTGGTGGCATCTGACCGGTGTGGCCGTGATCGTCGGCGCCCTCGCGTTCATCCCCGACCGGCACCAGTCGGCAGAGTTCGTCTTCACCGAGTTCGTCAACGACACCGGCTGGGCCAACCCGTTCTACGTCGCCGCCGTCGGTCTGCTCCTCGCCCAGTACACCTTCTCCGGCTACGACGCCTCCGCCCATCTCTCGGAGGAGACCTCCAACGCCTCGGTCAGTGCGGCCAAGGGCATCGTCCGCGCCATCTGGGTCTCCTGGATCGCCGGTTTCGCGCTGCTCGCCGGACTGACCTTCGCCATCCAGGACTACGCCGGTACGCAGAACAGCGCCACCGGAGTCCCGCCCGCCCAGATCCTGCTCGACGCGCTCGGCTCCGGCGGCGCCACCGCCCTGCTGCTCGTGGTGATCGTGGCCCAACTCTTCTGCGGCAACGCGGAGGTGGCCGCCGCCAGCCGGATGGTCTTCGCCTTCAGCCGCGACAACGCCCTGCCCGGCTCCGCTCTCTGGCGCAAGGTCAGCAGCCGTACGCAGACCCCGGTACCGGCCGTCTGGCTCTCGGTCGGGTTTGCCGCGCTCCTCGCCGTGCCGTCGCTCTACTCCGCCACCGCGTACGGGGCCGTCACCGCCATCAACGTCATCGGCATCACCCCCGCCTACGCCATTCCGATCTACCTGCGGCTACGGGCGGGCAAGCGGTTCACTCCGGGGCCGTGGAACCTGGGCCGCTGGAGCGCCCCGGTCGGTTGGATCGCCGTGATCTGGGTCGCCGTGGTCACCGTGCTGTTCTGCCTGCCGCAGAAGTCTCCGGTGACCATCGACTCCATGAACTACGCCGTCATCGCGCTCGCCGTCGTCCTCCTGCTCGCCAGCGTCTGGTGGTACGTGGCCCGCCGCTCGTACGGCACTCCTTCCGCGTACGGCAACGCCCGCGAGGAGGCGGAGATCGCGGAGGGCATCGTGTGAGTTCTGCGAGCCGGCGCACAGTTCGCGACGGACGCGGGTGCGGACGGATCGTCAGCCAGTGAACTCGTAGGTCCACGCGGCCCCGTGCGCCGCGAAGTCGATGTCCGTGATCTCCAGCGCGTGCCCGTGCTGGTCGCACACCACCCGGTGGACGACCAGCCGGGCCGTGCCGTCCCCGACGCCCGTGGCGGAGGCCCGTGGCACGGCGATCGACTCCCGGCGGGTGAGCCGGAGTCCGGCCTGGTGCATCCAGTGGTAGAGCAGCCGCAGATCAGGCTGGGACACGGCGCTGCCGACCCGTCGATAGCGGGCGAGCTGCGGCACCTCGGCGACCGCAGGTCTGGAGAACCAGGACACCGAACGCTGCAGCGGTGTGCCGCCGGGGGAGAGGACCACATGGCGGTGGACGAGGGTGGGTTCGCCGGGGGCGAGGGCGAGCCGCCCGGCCGTCGAGGCCGGCGGCGCCTCCCAGGAGAGCGAGGCGCGCACCAGGGCGTCGGCCGCCTCCGCCCCGCCGGGAAAGGTCTGCCGATGAGCCGTCAGGGCCGGTACGTGAGACCTGTGCTGGCTGCCCGCGGCGAAGGTGCCGCGGCGGTCGGTGACGACGAGCCGTTCCGCGCGCAGCAGTTGGAGCGCGCTGCGGACCGTCTGCCGGTTGACGTGGTAGCGATGCGCGAGGGAGCGCTCGGACGGGAGCCGGCTGCCGGGGGAGATCTGCCGGTCGGCGAGGTCGCTCCGCAGTGCGGCGGCGACGCGAAGGTAGAGCGGGACCACCGCCGCCTGCTCGGGTTCGGGCTCAGTCATGTTCCAAGCCTCTCTTTGCTCAGCGTGACTGCTCGGGTGCCTGACCGCCGTGACTGCTCACCGTGACGGTCCGGACCGCGTGGGTGATCAATTTCTACCATTGGTCTAAACCATCAAGGAAGGGGGGGTGGGAGGAGTGGCCGAAATCGGGACCGCCCCGGGGTGCGCGCGGCGCCGTCTGACCTTGTAATGAGTGACGACCGGTAAGCGCGGTGGAAGAGGCGGGTGAGGCCGGATGACGACACCGGCGGAGCGGGCCCAGGCCGGCAGAGCGGCCCGCAAGAGCGTGCCACGGTCCTCACACGGCCGTTGGATCCCGTCCTCGCAGCGCCCTGACCCGCTGACCGTGCTGGAGCGGCAGGCCGTCGACCGCGTACCGGAGCTGATCCCGATCCGGTACGGGCGGATGGCCGTCTCGCCCTTCGCCTTCCTGCGCGGCGCCGCCGCGGTCATGGCCGCCGACCTCGCCGCCCAGCGTCACACCGGGCTCACCGTCCAGCTCTGCGGGGACGCCCATCTGCTCAACTTCGGCGTCTACGCCTCACCCGAACGGACGCTTCTCTTCGACGTCAACGACTTCGACGAGACCCTGCCCGGTCCGTTCGAATGGGATGTGAAGCGGCTCGCCGCCAGTGTGGTCGTGGCAGCCCTCCAGAACGGGACCACCAAGGCCAAGGCCCACCGGGCCGCCCTCGTCGCCACCGAGTCGTACCGCACCGCCATGACACGTCTCGCGGAACTCGGCGAGCTCCCCGTCTGGTACGAGCGGATCGACGCCGACGACCTGACCGCACTCGTACGTCCCGAGCGGCGTGCGCGCCTCGAGAACCGCCTCGCCCGTGCCCGGCGTCGTACCAGCCTCCAGGCGCTCGCCAAAATCACCGAGGAGGACGCGAGCGGTGGCCGGCGCATCGTCGACGATCCACCACTCCTCGAACGCGTCACGGACGTGGACCGCGTCACCCTCGGCAAGATCTTCAGCGACTACCGCAGTTCCCTCCCCGAGGAGCGCCGGCTGCTCCTGGACCGGTTCCACTACGTGGAGGCGGCGCGCAAGGTCGTCGGCGTCGGCAGCGTGGGAACCCGCTGCTTCGTCCTGCTGCTCCAAGGCCGCGACGACGGCGACCCGTTGATCCTCCAGATCAAGGAGGCCGGCCGCTCGGTCCTCGAGCCGTACCTGTCCCCGAGCGCGTACACCCATCAGGGACAGCGCGTCGTCTGCGGACAGCGCCTCACACAGGCCGCCAGCGACATCTTCCTCGGCTGGATGACCGGACCCGAGAAGCGCCACTTCTACTGGCGTCAGTTGCGCGACATGAAGGGCTCGGCCGAGGTGGAGACCATGTCCCCGGCGATGCTCCGCGCGTACGCGGGCCTCTGCGGCCGTGCCCTGGCCCGTGCCCACGCCCGCTCCGGCGACCGCATCGCCATAGCCGCCTACCTCGGCTCGTCGGACGTCTTCGACCGGTCGATGGCCGACTTCGCGATCCGGTACGCGGGCCAGAACGCCGACGACTACGCGGCGCTGAGCGCCGCGATCGCCGCCGGAGTGATCACGGCGGCGCCGGGGATCTGACGACCGCCCGCGCCGCCACCGTCGGACCCCGGAGCGGCCGCCGGCGTTCCGGTCGTCGCCGTCGCCGTCGCCGTCGCCGTCGCCCCGGACACCGCCGTCGTGCGCCCTACGCCTCGCGTCGCATCGGCGGCTCCGCAGGGGTCCGTGGGACCGGGCCGAAGAGCACCGCGCGGGCCACGGCCGGGGCGAACAGCGTCGTCATCGGAGCCGTCAGGGTCAGTACGGAGCGGAACGCGGCGCCCACGACCGGATCCCCGCCGTACCGCTGCTGCAGTCGCCTCAGGTACCAGCCGACCGGCTTGTCCACCGCGCGCGCCTGGATCCCGTTGCCGGTGGCGCCCGGCATGTTCTTGTCCGCTCCGGCCGAGATGTCCCAGGCCTGCTTCGAGGAGTCGAGGACCGCGCTCTGGACGGTACGGGTGGTCGGCGTGTTCCGCGGGTCGGCCAGCGCCCTGCGCAGGGCGACGGCGTTCAACGCCGCGACGGTCATGCCCTGTCCGTAGATCGGGTTGAAGGCGCACAGCGCGTCGCCGGTGGCGAGGAAGCCGGCCGGTCGGCGGCCCGGACGGTCGTACCGGCGACGGATGTTGGCGGTCTGCCGGAAGCCGTGGACCGGGGACTCCGGCGTGGCCTTCGCCAGCCACTCGCTCAGGATGGGGTGGGGGAGCTTCGCGGCGAACGCCTCGAACCCGTCGTCGTCGGTCGGGGGCCGGTCGTCCCGGAGCCCGGACAGGGTGACCAGATGGAGCCCGTCCCCGATCGGCAGCATCACGCCGCCGTACACCTGGTCAGGGTTCGGCACGACGTTGAAGCCCAGCGCGTCCATGTCCAGGCCCGCGCCGGCTCGGTACATCCGGGTCGCGTAGGACAGGCCGGTGTCGATCGTCTCCTCGTGCGGGGCTTCCGCCCCGATGGCGGCAAGCCAGTCCGAGGCGTGCGTGCCACGGCCCGACGCGTCGACCACGAGATCGGCCTCGAGGGAGCGGCTCTCCCTCGGGTTCCCCGTTCCGCGCTTGCGCAGCAGGACGCCGCGCACCCGCGACGCGTCGCCGATCAGACCGATGGTCTCGGTGCCCTGCACCGTCTCGATCCGAGGGTCGGCGAGGACCCGACGGCGCACCAGCCACTCCAGTTGGGCCCGCGGTCCGGTGTAGAGGTGGGTGGTGGCAGGGTGGCGGCTGAACCACATTCCGTTCTGCCACTGGACCATGTCCTCGGGCATCCCCACCCGGGGAGCGCCGAGTTCGCGCAGTTCTCCGGTGAATCCGGGGAGCAGTTCGTCGAGTGCCTGCTGCCCGGCGTCGAGAAGCACATGCACGTGCCGGGACTGCGGCACGCCCGGCCGGGTGTCCGGTCCCTCGGGGAAGCGGTCGCGCTCGACGACCGTCACCCTCTCCGCGTGCTCGCTGAGCACCCGCGCCGCCAGCAGGCCCGCGAGACTTCCCCCGATGACCACCGCGTGCCGTGTCCTGCGGTGCCCCAACTCGTCGGCCATCCCCGCCCCTTCCCCGAAGTGGATCTCCTACTGAGAAGTATCCACGGTCTCGCGGGGCACGTCGCGTGCGCCGAGCCGAAGGTGCTCGATGTGGTACACGGCCTCGTCGAGGAGTTGGGCGACGTGGTTGTCGTAAAGGCTGTACTCGATCCGGCGGCCCTGCCGGACCCCGGTCACCAGGCCCAACGCGCGGAGCAGGCGCAGCTGGTGGGAGACGGCGGACTGCTCCATGTCGACGGCGTCGGCGAGTTCGGTCACTCCGCACGGGCCCTGGCGCAGCTTGGTGAGGATCATCAGCCGTGAGGGCGTCGCGAGGGCCTGGAGGGTGGCGGCGATGGTGGCCGCGGACTCCGCGTCCAGGTGGGTTGCCGGGGTTGTCTCGCCGTTCACGCCGTGTCCCATGCGCTCATCGTAGCGGCGGCGATAAACTGACGAATGAAGACCTCTTCATGTATTCCGCTATGGTGATGTCCTCCGCCCCGACGTCCGATCGAAGAGGTGCCCAGCCATGGCTTCTCCGGTGCTCGATGCCCGGACCACCGCCCCTGCGGACAAGGCCCCGCCGGCCTCCCGCCGCACGCGTGCGTCCGCCCTGCCCGAGGTCCGCTGGGCCGCGCTGTCCGCCCTCGCCTTCCTCCTCGCCCTGCCGCTGGACCTGACCGGCGCCCCCGCCTGGGCCTGGGGGCCGCTCTACGCGGTCAGCTACGCCGCCGGAGGCTGGGAGCCCGGCTGGGCGGGGCTCCAGGCGCTGCGCGAGAAGTCCCTCGACGTCGACCTGCTCATGGTGGTCGCCGCGATCGGCGCGGCGGCGATCGGCCAGTACCTCGACGGCGGCCTCCTCATCGTCATCTTCGCCGTCTCCGGCGCCCTGGAGGCGCTCGCCACCCGCCGCACCGCCGACTCCGTACGAGGTCTGCTCGACCTCGCGCCCGCGAAGGCGGTACGGCTGACGGCCGGGGCCGAGGAGCCGGTTGACGTGGCGGACCTGCGGATCGGCGACACCGTTCTCGTACGGCCGGGGGAGCGGCTGCCCGCCGACGGCACGGTGCTCGACGGCGCGAGCGACGTCGACCAGGCGACCATCACCGGGGAGTCGCTGCCCGCGGCCAAGGCGCCCGGTGACGAGGTCTTCGCCGGCACCCTCAACGGAACCGGAGCCCTGCGCGTACGGGTGGACAAGGACGCGGCCGACTCCGTCATCGCCCGGATCGTCGCCCTCGTCGAGGAGGCCAGCGCCACCAAGGCGCCCACCCAGCTCTTCATCGAGAAGATCGAGCAGCGCTACTCCGTCGGCGTCGTCGTCGCCACCCTGGCGCTCTTCACGATCCCGCTCGCGCTCGGTGCCGACTTCACCAGTGCGCTGCTCCGCGCCATGACCTTCATGATCGTGGCCTCGCCCTGCGCGGTCGTCCTCGCCACCATGCCGCCGCTGCTCTCCGCGATCGCCACCGCCGGCCGCCATGGCGTCCTGGTCAAATCGGCCGTCGTGATGGAACGCCTGGGCGCGGTCGACCGGGTCGCGCTCGACAAGACCGGCACCCTGACTGAGGGCACGCCCCGGGTGACCCGTGTCGAGGGGGACCCGGAGGCGCTCGCCCTCGCTGCCGCGGCCGAGCTGCCCAGCGAACACCCCCTGGCCCGCGCGGTGGTCGCCGCGGCACGCGCCCGCGGCCTGGCCGTCCCCGAGGCGAGCGACTTCGTCTCGGTGCCCGGTGAGGGCGTACGGGCCGTGGTCGAGGGCCGTGAGGTACGCGTCCGACGCGCGGACGGCGACCATGCCGACACCGCCGTCGAGGTCGTCGTCGACGGCACCAGGGTCGCCGTCCTGGAACTCGCCGACCGGCTCCGCGACGGCGCCCCCGAGGCGGTGGCCGCCCTCACCCGCCTCACCGGCACCACCCCCACCCTCCTGACCGGCGACAACGCCGGGGCGGCGGGCCGGGTCGCCGAGCAGACAGGGATCACCGACGTACGGGCGGCACTGCTGCCGCAGGACAAGGTCGAGGCCGTACGGGAGTGGGAGCGGGCCGGTTCGAAGGTCCTGGTGGTCGGCGACGGCGTCAACGACGCGCCCGCCCTCGCCGCCGCCCACAGCGGCATCGCGATGGGCCGGGCGGGCTCCGACCTGGCGCTGGAGACCGCCGACGCGGTCGTCGTACGCGACGAGCTGGCGACGGTCCCCACGGTCCTGGCCCTCTCGCGGCGCGCCCGCCGACTGGTGGTCCAGAACCTGGTGATCGCGGGCACCTGCATCGGCGCCCTCGTGATCTGGGACCTCTTCGGCCACCTCCCGCTGCCACTCGGCGTGGCAGGCCACGAGGGCTCCACGGTCCTGGTGGGCCTCAACGGCCTGCGACTCCTGCGCGACGCGGCCTGGCGCAAGGCGGCGACCGGGGAGTGAGCCGACCGGTGGCGCGGGCGCTATGCCGGTCCGCGGCTCGGAGCGAGCCGGGCGGGCGCCCGGGCCGATCCGCCGTCACGCGGCTCGGAGTGACCCAGGCGACGGCGCGGGCGTACTACCGGTGCGCGGGTCGGAGCGAGCCGGGCGGGTGCCCGGGCCGATCCGCTGTCACGAGGCTCGGAGCGAGCACCCACGCGGGGCGCGGGCCCAACGGCCGGATCGCGCGGGTCCGAGTGCGCCGCCGGGTGGTCGCGGTTGTCGACCGCCCGGGATCGGTCGGAGCGAGCAGACGGTCGACCAGGCCGATCCGCCGTCACGCGGCTCGGAGTGACCCAGGCGACGGCGCGGGCGTACTGCCGGTGCGCGGGTCGGAGCGAGCCGGGCGGGCGCCCGCGCCGCCCCACCTCACGAGGCTCGGAGCGAGCACCCACGCGGGGCGCGGGCCCAACGGCCGGATCGCGCGGGCCCGAGCGCGCCGCCGGGCGGTCGCGGTTGTCGATCGCCCGAGATCGGTCGGAGTGAGTCCGGGCGGGCGCGCAGGCCGACCCCGTCGCTCGGCCCCGCGCGCACCCGTTCGCCGCGTCCCGTGACGCCGAGGCGCCGGGAAACGCGGTCGGGAAGGGGAGGGCGGGGCCCCTGATGAGGCGCTCCGCTCGCGGTCGACCGCGCTCCGGGCGACGATGGCCGTACGGAGGAGTCCTCGACGCCTCCGCGGCCCAGGCGCGCACCGAAGTGCGGCCGGCCGACCAGCCGGCCGGCCTCCGGTACCGCCGTGACCTGCCACGGCTTCGCGCCCAAGCACTCCGAAAGGTCGGCTCCCATGCAACCCGCGCTCAGCACCGACGTGCTTGCGAAACTGCGTCAGCCCCGTCCCTATCCGGCCGTGTCGCTGCTCATGCCGACACACCGTCGAGAGCCGGACAACACCCAGGATCCGGTCCGTCTCCGTAACCTTCTGGCCCAGGCCGGGGAGCTGCTCCAGGCGGACCCGGCGGTGACCCGCGAGCGGCGTACCGACGTGCTGAGCCAGCTGGAGCAGGCCCTCGCGGAGGTCGATCTCGTCCATGCCGAGGACGGTCTCGTGATCTATGCGGCGCCCGGAGAGCACCAGGTCTGGTCCGTGGCCCGCTCCGTGCCCGAGCGCGTCGTGATCGCCGACACCTTTCTCACGCGCAACCTCGTCGCCGCTCAGGCGGCCGAGCAGCCCTTCTGGGCGCTCGCCGTGGCCGCCGACCGGGTCTCGCTGTGGAACGGCGACGCCGAACACGTCACCGAACACACCGAGGACGGGTTCCCGCTGACGCGGAGCCTGGAGGACCCGGACGCGGAGCGCAAGGAGCGCATCGGCGACATGCCGAGCACCTTCCGTGACGAGCAGACCCGCCAGTTCATGCGCCAGGCGCACGAGGCGCTGCGCAGGGTCCTCAGCTCCTCCCCCCGCCCGCTGTACGTGCTCGGTGAGGCCGCGGCGGTGTCCCTCCTCGAGGAGATCGGTCCGCTGGGCAAGGACACGACGATCGTCCAGCGCGGCGGGCTGGCCGCCGGTCCGGCCGCCCAGGTGTGGCAGGCGCTCGAGCCCCTGCGTACGGACAAGGCGGCGGCGGAGAAGGAGGCGGTCGTCTCCGAGCTGGACGCGGCACAGGGCCGACGCGAGTTCGCCGGCGGTCTCGACGAGGCGTGGAAGGCCGCGAAGGAGGGCCGTATCCGTTTGCTGGCCGTTGAGGAGCACTTCCAGGCAATCGTCCGCGACTACGGCGACCACCTGGAACCGGCCGAGGCGGCCGACCTCGACTCGCGGGACGACATCGTGGACGAGATCGTGGAGCAGGCCCTGCAGACAGGGGCGGAAGTGCGCTTCGTACCCGACGACACGCTGACCGGCGCGGGCCGGATCGCCGGCGTCCTGCGCTACTGACCACGGAGGAACAGATGTCAGATCTCATCGTCATCGGCTACGAAGAGCGCTCGGTCGCGAACAGGGCCTTCAAGACGGTTCAGGAGCTGGAGAAGGCCCACGTGGTCGACCTCGGCGGACTCGCGGTCGTCTCCGTGGACCTGGAGGGCGAGATCCATGTCGATACGCCCAAGAAGAGCGAGAAGACGGCCGTCTCGGCCACGGCGGGTGCGCTCTGGGGCCTGGTCTTCGGAATCGTCGTCCTCACTCCCGGGCTCGGCGTGGTGGGTGCCGCCATCGGAGGACTGATCGGCAAGCTGAGCCAGATGGGCATCGACAAGGGCTTCCGGGAGAAGGTCCAGTCCCTTCTCGAGCCCGGTTCCAACGCCGTGGTGATCATGGCGTCGAAGATGAACGAGGAGAAGTTCGCCGCCGCCATGCAGGGGTACGGCGGAACGGTCCTCAAGACCTCGCTCGCGGAGGAGGACGAGAAGGAGCTCGTGGACCAGCTGGCCGGCGACGCCGGGTAGCAGGACGAGGCGCGGGCCGACGAACCGGAGCGGAGGTCGGCACGTCACCTCATGGAGTGCGCCTCAGCGCTCCAGCTCCGCCAGCGCGTGCGTCAGCCACTCCACCCAGAACCGCTCCAGATCGATCCCGCCCCGCAGCACCAGATGGCGCAGCCGGTCCGGCTCGCTCTCCCGGCGCGCGGGCGGGAAGTCCCGCGCCTCGATCGCCAGGTACTCCTCCAACTGGCTCCGGTGCAGGTCGAGATGGCGGCTCAGCTCCTCCCGCATGCCGGGCGCCCCGACGACCGCCGCGGCCCGCATCCGCAGCAGCAGCGCCGCCCGCATCGGCTTGGGGTCCTCGCTCCGCGCCACCCACTCGGTCAGCTCCTCGCGGCCCGCGGGCAGGACCTCGTACTCCTTCTTCTGCCCACGCGCCGGCACCGGGGCGGGCAGGGCACGGATGTGCCCCGCCTGCTCCAGCTTGCCCAGCTCGCGATAGATCTGCTGATGCGTGGCCGACCAGAAGTAGCCGATCGACTTGTCGAAGCGGCGCGTCAGCTCGAGGCCGGAGGACGGCTTCTCGAGCAGCGCGGTCAGGATCGCGTGCGGGAGGGACATGGACGCATCCTAGAAGCGGCCGGCCACGGTGATCACAGGGTGGCCGCCAGTCGCGTGCCCTGGTCGATGGCGCGCTTGGCGTCCAGCTCGGCGGCCACGTCGGCGCCGCCGATCAGGTGCGCGGTGCGGCCCGCGGCGATCAGCTCCTCGTACAGGCCCCGGCGCGGCTCCTGGCCCGTGCACAGGACGATCGTGTCGACCGGAACGGTCTGCGGCTCGCCGTCGATCGTGAGGTGCAGGCCCTCGTCGTCGATCCGCTCGTACGACGCGCCCGCGACCATCGTGACGCCCCGGTGCTTCATCTCGGCGCGGTGGATCCAGCCGGTGGTCTTGCCGAGTCCGGCGCCGACCTTGGTGGTCTTGCGCTGGAGCAGGTGGACCTGGCGCGGCGGCTTCGGCCGCTCGGGGGCGCGCAGTCCGCCCCGCGTCTCGTAAGAGGTGTCGACACCCCACTGGCGGAAGTAGGTCTCGGGGTCCTGGCTCGCGCCCTCGCCGCCGTCGGTGAGGAACTCGGCGACATCGAAGCCGATGCCGCCCGCACCGATGATCGCGACGCGCTCACCGACCGGCGCGCCGTCCCGCAGGACGTCGAGGTAGCTGACGACGCTGGGGTGGTCGACGCCCTCGATCGCCGGGGTGCGCGGGGTGACTCCGGTGGCGACGACCACCTCGTCGTAGCCGTCGAGGTCGCCGGCCCCGACGGGGGTGTTCAGCCGGACCTCGACCCCGCGCTCGTCGAGCCGGGTGCGGAAGTAGCGCAGCGTCTCGTCGAACTCCTCCTTGCCCGGCACGCGCTTGGCGATGTTCAGCTGTCCGCCGATCTCGCTCGCGGCGTCGAACAGGGTGACGGAGTGGCCGCGTTCGGCGGCGGAGACGGAGAAGGCGAGTCCGGCCGGTCCCGCGCCGACGACCGCGATCCGCTTGGTGAGACGGGTGGGGGAGAGGACGAGCTCGGTCTCGTGGCAGGCGCGGGGGTTCACCAGACAGGAGGTGATCTTCAGGCTGAACGTGTGGTCCAGGCACGCCTGGTTGCAGCCGATGCAGGTGTTGATGGCGTCGGCGCGGTCCGCGGCGGCCTTGGCGACGAACTCAGGGTCGGCCAGGAAGGGACGGGCCATCGAGACGATGTCGGCGCGGCCCTCGGCGAGGATCTGCTCGGCCACCTCGGGGGTGTTGATGCGGTTGCTGGTGACGAGGGGGATGCTCACCGCGCCCATCAGCTTCTTGGTCACCCAGGTGTACGCGCCACGGGGCACCGAGGTCGCGATGGTTGGGATGCGGGCCTCGTGCCAGCCGATACCGGTGTTGATGATGGTGGCGCCGGCGGCCTCGATCTCCTTCGCGAGGGCGACGACCTCCTCCAGGGTGGAACCGCCCGGCACGAGGTCCAGCATCGAGAGCCGGTAGATGACGATGAAGTCCTCGCCGACCCGCTCACGGATGCGCCGGACGATCTCCAGCGGGAAGCGGACCCGGTTCTCGTAGCTGCCGCCCCAGCGGTCGGTGCGGTGGTTGGTGGCGGCCGCGATGAACTCGTTGATCAGATAGCCCTCGGAGCCCATGACCTCGACGCCGTCGTACCCGGCGGCCTTGGCCAGCTCGGCGCAGCGGGCGTAGTCCTCGACGGTCTGCTCGACCTCGGCGTCGGTGAGCTCATTGGGGACGAAGGGGCTGATCGGCGCCTGGATCGCGCTGGGGGCGACGAGTGCGGGGTGGTAGGCGTACCGGCCGAAGTGCAGGATCTGCATCGCGATGCGCCCGCCCTCGGCGTGCACGGCCTCGGTGATGAGCTTGTGCTCGCCGACCTCGTCCTCGGTGCTGAGCTTGGCGCCGCCGTCCCAGGGGCGGCCGGCCTCGTTCGGGGCGATGCCGCCGGTCACGATCAGGCCGACGCCCCCGCGGGCGCGCTCGGCGTAGAACGCGGCCATCCGCTCGAAGCCGTTCTCGGTCTCCTCGAGGCCGACGTGCATGGAACCCATGAGCACCCGGTTCGGCAGGGTGGTGAACCCGAGGTCGAGCGGGCTCAGCAGGTGCGGGTACGGGGTGGTCATGGGGGCGCCTCCTCGCGCAGTGTCGTCAGGACTGTTGTAGACGACCCGAGGGAGCTTGTGCAACAAGTTGCATAAGAGGGGGAGGGTGATCTGCGCGACGTTGCACCACCACGGCCCCCTGGCGGGGATCCGCCAGGGGGCCGTCGTGGTGCTTCGAGCGCCTCAGGTGCCAGGTGCGTGAGGCGCCCCAGGCGCGCGGGTGCTTCCCGTGCCCCGGGCACCTGTGGGGACCGGTCGCGGCGACCAGCCGCCTCTGGTGCCTGAATGCCGCAGATGCCTCGTGCGCCTCACGCGCCTCGGGGTGCCGTGACCCAGGTGTCCAGGTCCTCCGCCGTGCGCGGACCCTCCGCGTCCGCGGCGAGCAGGCCGTGCGCGCGCAGCAGCCGCGTCACCGCCATGCCCCAGGGCCGACGCAGGCGCGCCGCGTCGAGGAGCTCGTCGTCGGCGAGCAGCTCCTCGATCGGGCCCGTACGCAGCCCCTCGGGCGAGAGCACAGCGGCCTCGTCCGCCCAGCGCAGCGCCAGATCGACATCGTGCGTGGCCATGACCACCGTCGTACCGGAGTCCCGCAGCCGCCCGAGCACCTCGAGGAGTCGCTCCTGCCCGTGCGGATCGAGCCCGGCCGTCGGCTCGTCCATGATGAGGACCCGCGGCCGCATCGCCACGGCGCCCGCGATCGCCGCCCGCTTCCGCTGCCCGTACGACAACAGATGGGTCGGGCGGTCCTCCAGGGCCACGATGTCCAGCGCCTCCAGCGCCTCGCGGACCCGGAGCCGTACCTCCTCCTCCGGAAGCCCCAGATTCATCGGCCCGAACGACACGTCCTGGCCGACCGAGGCGGCGAAGAGCTGGTCGTCCGGGTCCTGGACCACCAGCTGCACGGTCGTCCGCAGCCGGGTCAGCCCCTTCCGGTCGTACGACACCTCCTCGCCGTCCAGCCGGAGCGCGCCGTTGCTGCTGCGCAGACCGCCGCTCAGCAGCCGCAGCAGCGTCGTCTTGCCGCCGCCGTTGCGGCCGAGGAGAGCCATCGCCCGGCCCTCCGGCACGGCGAAGTCGATGCCGTCGAGGACGACCGGCCCGTCCTCGTAGGCGAACGTGGCCTTCACCAGTTCCACGACAGGAGGTGCAGGGCTCACGGCAGGGACCTTTCCAGTACGAGAGTGAGCGTGACGAGACCGGCCAGGAGGCCGGCCGTCGACGCGAGGAAGCGGGTCGACACCGCCGCTTGGGGCACCAGGACCCGCAAGGTCCCGTCGTACCCCCGCCCGGCGAGCCCCGTCTGCAGGCGCTGCGCCCGGTCGAAGGCGCGCACGAACGCGGTCGCACCGAGCCCCGCGAGCGAGCGCCACGTCGCCGCCCGGGTGGTGAGCCCGAGCCGGGCCGCCTGCGCCTGCCGGATCTTGGATATGGCGTCCAGGAGCAGGAAGCTGATCCGGTACATCACCAGCGCCACGTCCACCACGGGAGCCGGCACTCCGGCCCGTACGAGACGCGGCAGCACGTCCGAGACGGGCGTGGTGAACGCGAACAGCAGCACGCCCAGGGACGCGGCCGAGGTCCGCAGCAGCAACTCGCCCGCGTGCAACGGTCCGTCCGGCGCGAGGGCGACGAGCCCCCGTGCACCGCCGACCTCGAACAGGAGCGGGATCGCGCCCGTCACGCAAAATCCCAGCGGGATCCGGAACGCCCGCCACAGCTGGCGCCCCGGCACCCCGGCAGGACCGAGGAGCACGGCGAGCGTGGCCGCCGCGACGAGCACGGCGCCCGGCCAGGGCGGCAGACAGACCGCGCAGAGCGTCAGACCGAACCCGAGCACCGCTTTCTCGCAGGGGTGACGGCGGCGCCAGCGACTGCTGTGCGCCGCAGCGTCGATCGGCAGCATCGGCGCCTACTCGTCGCCGGACGCCGACCGCAGCGCCTTCGCCTCGGCACGGGCCTCGCCCTGCTTGCGGCCCCTGTGCACGCCGAAGTAGTACGCCAGCACGCCGGCGCCGAGCGCCGCCTGGAGCGAGAACAGCGCCGACTCGATCTCGCCGGACGGCGGCTCGTACAGCGGGCTGAACCACGGCTCGTAGTCGGGAGCGATCTCCGTGATCGCCGTCTCCGCCTCGGCGTCGGCCCCGGTGAACGGCTCCTCCTTGTGGTCGCCGAGCCCGAGCACCAGCGGGAGCACCGCGAGCGCCGCGACGACGAGCAGGAGCAGGGTGTTGATCTTCGCGTTCCGGCTCATCAGGCGCTCGCCTCCGCGTTCTCGTTCTTCTTCCGGGACGGGAGCAGGACGCCGAGGCGGGTCAGGTCCCCCTTGCTGGACTGCGTGAGCAGCCGCATCACGAGCACCGTGAGCAGCCCCTCGCTGACGGCGAGCGGCAACTGGGTCACGGCGAAGATCCCGCCGAACTTGGCCAGCGCGCCGAGCACACCGCTGCCCGGGTCCGGGAAGGCCAGCGCGAGCTGCACGCTGGTGACGCAGTAGGTGGAGATGTCGGCGACGAACGCGCCGAAGAACACGCTCACCATCAGCGGCACGTTGGACCGGCGCAGCAGCCAGTACGTACCGAAGCCGGCCCATGGGCCGACGATGGCCATCGAGAAGACGTTGGCACCGAGCGTCGTGAGCCCGCCGTGGGCGAGCAGCAGTGCCTGGAAGAGCAGCGTGATCGTGCCCAGGACCGCCATCACGGGCGGCCGGAACAGGATCGCGCCGAGCCCCGTACCGGTGGGGTGCGAGCAACTGCCCGTCACCGACGGAATCTTGAGCGCGGACAGGACGAAAGTGAACGCACCGGACGCACCGAGCAGCAGGGTGGACTCGGGGTTGGCCTTGACCTCACGGGTCAGCGCGCGAACACCGTGGACAACGAAGGGAGCGGACGCGACGCCCCAGGCGGCCGCGTGCACAGGGGGCAGATACCCCTCGGCTATATGCATGGTTGGGAGACCCTCTCCAGCACCTCGTGGATGGACAACGCACCTTGGCCGGTCTCCTGGCTGACGGGTCATGCCGCCGCGGCTCCGCCTTCCCAAACCGCCGCGGTCTCCCGCGGTGGTCCAGTGGCTTCCCCGGAGGGATGGAGCCGGACTTCCCGATCACAGTGGCGAGGGCCGCACCGGTACCGCACCGGTTTCCCGTACACCAAGGCGCTGTGACAGTAGTGGGTTGACCAGGTACATCACAACACGGAGGCTCCTCCGGACGGTGTGTGACAGATCTCGCGCGCGCCCCCCTCTCACTCCTTTCGATACGTGTAGGCCTCCGAGGCCGCGGCCACCACGGCATCCAGATCCCCGCCCGCGCTCGCCGTGACGAGGGCGGCGACGGCGCCCTCGACGAACGGGGCGTCCACGAGCCGTGCCCCCTCCGGCAGCTCGTCCTCCTCGGCGAGGAGAGCCTTCACCGTCAGTACGGCGCTGCCGAGATCGACGAGCAGCGCCACACCGGCACCCCGGTCGACCTCCCGCGCCGCCCCGACGATCAGCTGGGAGCTGGTGCCGAGGCCGCCGTCCGGCCGTCCGCCCGCGGGGGCGATCGGCGCGGTCGCTCCGCCGCCCGCGAGACCCTGGGCCAGTGCGGCGACGGCGCCGGCCACCTCCGCGCTGTGCGATACGAGGACGATTCCGACCTGCGCGGTCACTCGGCCGCCGCCTCGACGAGGGCGGCGATCAGCAGCGCGGACGAGGTGGCCCCGGGGTCCTGGTGCCCGATGGAGCGCTCGCCCAGATAGCTCGCCCTGCCCTTGCGCGCCTGGAGGGGTACGGTCGCGAGGGCGCCCCGCTCGGCCGCGTCCCGGGCGGCCGCGAAGGACTTGCCGAGCCCCTCGGTAGCCGGAACGAGGGCGTCCAGCATCGTCTTGTCACCCACCTGCGCCCCGCCGAGCTGGGCGACCGCGGCGACTCCCGCGGTGAGCGCCGCCGCCAGCTCCTGCCGCGTCACCGCCGGGGCCTCGCCGAGACCCTTGCCCGTCCGGCGCAGCAGCGTCCCGTACAGCGGCCCGGACGCGCCGCCGACGGTGGAGATCAACTGCCGCCCGGCAGCGGCGAGTACGGCACCCGGCGTCGTGGGCGGATCCTTCTCCAGCGCATCCGTCACGGCGCCGAACCCCCGCTTCAGATTGGCCCCGTGGTCGGCGTCGCCGATCGCCGAGTCGAGCTCGGTGAGGCGATCGGCCTCGCGTTCGACGGCTGCCGCGGCGATGGTCAGCCAGCGCAGGAAGAACGCGGCGTCGAACTCGTCGACTTCGGACACTCCGCTCACCGGCCCCAGCGCAGGGCGGGCGTCTGCACGGGCGCGTCCCACAGTCGCAGCATCTCTTCGTCGGCCTCGCACAACGTCACCGAACAGCCGGCCATGTCGAGGGAGGTGACGTAGTTCCCGACCAGGGTGCGGGCGACCGGCACCGCACGTTCGGTCAGGACCCGTTGGACCTCGGCGTTGAAGCCGTACAGTTCGAGCAACGGGGTGGCGCCCATGCCGTTCACCAGGGCGAGGACCGGTCCGGACGGCCGCAGATCGTCCAGTACGGCATCGACGGCGAAGTCCGCGATCTCCCGCGAGGTCATCATCGACCGCCGCTCACGCCCGGGCTCGCCATGGATCCCGATGCCCAACTCCAGCTCACCGGCGGGCAGATCAAAGGTGGGACTGCCCTTGGCGGGCGTGGTGCAGGCGCTCAGCGCGACACCGAAACTCCGCGACCGCTCGTTCACCCGCCGCGCGATCGCCTCCACCCGCTCCAGCGGCGCGCCCTCCTCGGCCGCGGCCCCGGCGATCTTCTCCACGAACAACGTGGCCCCGGTCCCGCGCCGCCCGGCCGTGTACAGACTGTCCGTCACCGCCACGTCGTCGTTGACGAGCACCTTGGCGATCTGGATCCCCTCGTCCTCGGCGAGCTCGGCCGCCATCTCGAAGTTGAGGACGTCCCCGGTGTAGTTCTTGACGACGAACAGGACCCCGGCCCCGCTGTCGACCGCGGCGGCGGCCCGCACCATCTGATCGGGCACGGGCGACGTGAAGATCTCCCCGGGGCAAGCGGCCGCCAACATCCCGGGCCCCACGAACCCCCCGTGCAACGGCTCATGCCCGGACCCACCTCCGGACACGAGCCCCACCTTGCCGTCCACGGGCGCGTCCCGCCGCAGCACGACGCGATGCTCGACATCGACGGTGAGCTCGGGATGCGCGGCGGCCATCCCCCGCAGCGCATCGGCGACCACGGTCTCGGGAACGTTGATCAGCATCTTCACGGACATCTCCTGGCAGCGCTGGCAGGTGTGGTGCGACCTCCAGCAGTATCTGCGCTCCCCGCCCCCGATCACAGACCCCGCAGGGCCGGTGCGTCGCGGCCGCCTTCCAGGGCCGCTACACCAACGCCTCCGGCTCGCAGATCAGCTCGGTTCGCCCACGAGGGCGCACTGCCCTTCGAGGCCGTCCCGATCTGGACGCGACCACGGAAAGCCGTCGTCCGAGTACGTTGCGTAGACCTTGCTCAATCCTTGGCGCCCGGCAGGTCTGTCATGACTGTCCGTTGGTCTTGCACCGCGCGTTCGAGCGGCGCAGGGTTGAAAGAGGGGAGCGGATGGAGGTGCGGTATGCCTCGTATATCTCTCGCCGCTTCCGTGGTCATCCTGTTTCTTGCCCCCTTGGGTTTGGCATCCGCTCAGTCGGTGGATGCCCCTGTCCGACCGGCACCGGTCGTCCAGGAGCAAACCCTCGAGCGTGGTTCGTGTTCTCAGGAATCGGGTGCCTCGTTGACGCTCGCGGCGAACGACAAATGCGCTGGGATCGTCTGCCCGGGAGGTACGACCTGTAAGAACGGCAAATGTGTCACGAACCCCTGTGCGGGCATCGTCTGCCCGGGAGGTGAGACGTGCAAGAACGGTCGGTGCGTCGCGAACTCCTGTGCGGGCATCTCCTGTCCGACGGGTGAGACGTGCAAGAACGGTCGGTGCGTCTCGGACCCCTGTGCGGGCATCTCCTGCCCGGTGGGTGAGACATGCAACAACGGTAAGTGCAAGTAGTCCACGCGACGTTGAGCAGCCCCTGACGAAAGTCCGGGGCTTTTGCGTGGGGTCGTGCGGCTGCGGAGGACGGCCCACCCGTACCGTCCTCGCAGACGCGGGGATCCGGTCGCGTGATCGCGCGGGCCATGTCAGGGTGAGGCACCTGACAGGTCGTCCGGGTGCGGTGCTCGTACGGTCGCTGTGACACCGGCCGGAGTCCGCATTACCGGCTGGTGGCGGGTGCCTGCACGGCGGCGATCGCGTTCGGCCCGGTCCGGTGGCTGCCCTGTTCGAAGGTCCGGAGCAGGTCCGCCGCGACGCTCACCGCGATCGTGGCCGGTTCCTTGCCGGTGACCCCGGTGATTCCGATCGGGGTCTTGATGCGGTCGATGGCGGCGGCGTCGTGACCGGCCGGGGCGGGCGGATCAGCCACGCCTCGGCGGTGCTCTTGTCCGGCTGGCCGTTGCGCAGCGGCAGGGCTGCTACGTCAACGAGGTCGGGGGCGTTGTGCCGTTGCCCTCGACGTCGACGACCAGCAGGGCGGGCCAGGTGCTGAACTTCATGGCGCGGGCGTTCCGTTCTCCGCCGGCCGGCCGATCGGAGCGCGGCCGTACTGGTGGTGATGGTGGGGCTTGCTTCGGTCGTGGCACTGGCAGCCGAATCCGTGCTGGAGGAAGTAGCTCATGTGACGCCGTCCCGGTCGGCCTCGTGCTGACCACGAGCGCAGCCAGTCGGCGGAGGAAGCTCGCCTGGGTTCCGGCTGTCGCGGCGGCGTCGATCACCTCACCGAGTCGTACGCCGGCTCGTCCGAGAGGCCGCTCAGCCGCGGGCACGTGCTGCTCTCCACGAAGACTCCTTGAAACCTGGGTATCGAAGGAAGCCCCGGCCGTCCGGGATGGACGACCAGGGCTTTTCACCATGCAGGAGCCTTTGGCGGATCCCTGCGTCAGGAGCTCACCCCGCGTCTGGCCTGCTCGCGGATGATCGGCGTCACCCGCGAGCAGGAGATCAGCGCCTGAGCGTGAGCGGTCCGGGCCCGGCTTCGCAGTCGTCGAGATCGTGGCGCCGGACGAGGCGGCGGTCCGGGAGGTCGCCGAGCGCCTCACCGGGAGCTGGGCGTCCAGCGGCACCCCGGTGGTGCGCGAGGTGGCCGGTCACGTGCCGGGACAGTGGACCTTCACCGGCCGCGTGTACGTCGATGTGCAGATGCCCGCCCCGGGTAAGACCCGCACACGCCGGCGGACTGGGTCCGCTTCCCGTCCCCGCCGTGGGGCGGCCGCCTGGGCACCGAGAAGCCGACATGCCTGCGACGCCGGGTCGACGGCAACCCCTGCCGGCGGCAGGCCGCTGAATGGCCCGGGGGATATGGAGCGGAGTCCCAGGCGCGTGCTGGGCGCACCTCAAGCGCGTCGAGCAGCAGGAGTGCATGGGGGTACGCGCGGCGTACAAGGCGGCGTTCTGGTGTTGAAGCGCGTGCACCAGCAGGACGCTGGGCACAGCCGGAACGAGTGGTGCGACGGCTGTACCTGGCCCTCGGGGCGGATGCCGGCAGCCGCCTTCTGAGCACCGGTCTTCCGGGATGCTGCGGGACTCCGACTGCGTATGGGACACAAGTCCTGTGGAGCGGTGACGATCCGTCACGGCTATGGACGAGACCTGTGCGGGTGATCACGTCTCCCCTAGTCTGACGGGGCCTTGATCGTTTCGAGCCAGGGGTGGGGATCCGTATGGCAGCGCGCACGACCGGCGACACGAGACCGGGACGGGAGCGGTGGCTCTCGTCCCGCGAGGGAACGCGGCGGCTCCGCCCCCTGCTCGCGGCCGTTGCCGCGCTGCTCGTCGGCCTCACCATGGGCTGCTCCGCCCCGGGGGGCCCGATGCGCGTCGTCTGGGAGGCCCCGGTCGACGACAATGCCCGGGACTACGGCAACGGTGCCTGGCTCGTCGGCGACACGCTCGTCCGCAGTCGGTACGACGCCGTCACCGCCTTCGACGCCCGGTCGGGCGAGCGGCGCTGGGAGTACGCACCGCCCGGTCAGGACCATGTGTGCGCGGTCGGTCGCCGTACCGCCGGTTCCGTCATCCTGCTCGCGCGGGGAGACCGTGGCCCCGGCGGTCAGGGCTGTGCAACCGTCGCCGCGCTGGACCTCACGACCGGCCGGGAGCTGTGGCACGTCCGGCGCGCCCCGGCCGACCTCACGGAGTCGCTCACCGACATGGTCGCCGCCGGGGGCGGGCTCGCCGTACTGCGGGACGGCGACGACCGATGGGTCCTCGAGACGATCCGGCCTGCTGTTCAAGGCTCGGAGGCCCTGCGCGCTTTCGACCTGCTGACCGGCGCCCCGCGCTGGCAGGCAGCAGTCCCGGCGGGCTGTGTGCCCGAGCGGGTCGCCGCCGGCGAGCGACAGGTCCTCGCGGTGCTCACCTGCGGCCGCACTGAACTGCGGCTGGCCGCGTTCGACAAGGCCGACGGGAAGGCACAGTGGTCCGCGCCGCTCGGCGGCCGCCCGACTCCGGGCACGGACGCGGAGGTGACGCTGCTGTCGACCGATCCCGTCGTCGTGCAGGTCGGCGGGACCGTGCCAGGCGGCCTGCCGGGCGCATACCTCACCTTCGGCGAGGACGGGACACCCCTGAGCCGGATCGAGTCCACCGGTGGTCACGGCACGAGCCAGTCGCACAGGCCCGGGGTTGTGGCGGTCGCGGACGGGCGGCTCTACGCCGCCGCCGAGACCAAGCGCGGCAAGGAGTACGTGAACCGGGTGGTCGCCTTCGACCTTGCGAAGGGCACCGAAGTGTGGCGGAGCGACCTGACCGCCGGCCGCGGCTTCCTCGCACTCGAAGCGGCCGGAGGCCGAGTGACCGCCCTCGTCCGCATGCTCGCACGCAGGCATGACGACATGGACGAACTGCTGGTCCTCGACGCAGCCACCGGCGATGAACAGGACACCAGCGACACCGGGGCCGACGTGGACCACAAGGCGGGCGAACTCGCGGACCTGCTCATCCACGAGGACCGGGTGGTCGTCGTGCGTTGGGGCTGGGGCGTGCGGCCCTTCTCGGTGTACGAGCGCGGATGACGTCTGGGACATCAGGACGCGCTTTCAGAGCAGTTCGCATGCTGCGTCACCGGCCGGGACGACACTTCGGACCGGCTGGAGGTTGCGTGGGGATGGGGCGTCGATGTCGTCACAGCGCCTGGATACCGTTCTGCCATGACAGACGAGGACCCGATCGCCGATCACGTCGCCGCCTGCCCCGTCACACCCCTCTTGGTGGAACAGGTCGTCGGCCTGGCAGAACTGCCTTGGGACGACCGAACGGTCCCCGAGGCGGCATTGCAGCGTCTGGGCTGGTGCGAAGGCGACGGCTTGCCGTTGGAAGACATTCTCGTCACCGCCGAAGGTCATCTCGCCTACCTCGGGGACCACGTCGCCCTGTCGTTTGCCCACTTCTACTGGGTTGGCGGCGAGGACTGGGCTGAGGACTTCTGGGGCACGTTGCCCGGCTGGTCCAGCCACGAGAACGCCGGACGCGAGGTGTTCGACGCGCAGATCGACGCCGCTATCACCGGATTCACTCAGCGACTCGGTCCCCCTGAGCATGACCTCAGGTCCGAAGGCGGCACCCTGGCCATGGGATCCGGCGACTGGCGGCACGCCGCCTGGCGCCGCGGGAGCAACCTTCTCGTCATCGGCCCGCGCCACGAAGGGCTCTCCTACTTCCAGTTCGAGGAGGCCGTGGTCTGCATCGGATCTGTCGAGACGACCGATCCACTGCCTGCCCTCCACGACTTCATCGCCTGACCACCTGGCGACACCTCTCCTCGGCCCGAACCTCATCCGGAGGGCGGGGGCGCGGCATCGGCCTCCACGCCAAGGCTCGCACGGCTCACCAGGCAAACCCCAGGAGGTTGGCCTGAGCGACCTTCACGGGAATCTAGCCAGAGCCCGAGTTGGTTCCGGCTCGACTTCTGTGGAGCTGCTCCGAGGGACGGTCACCGTCCGGCGTTGTCGCCATTCAAGTGGTCGCGGGCTGCGGCGACGTACGTGGCGATGGCCGTGGTGAGGTGAACGTGCTCAGAAGCCCGCTTCCGCGTGGCCTTCTTCAGCGTGGTCTTCTTGGCGGCCGCCTTCTTCGCCGGCGCTTTCTTGGCTGCGGCCTCATAGCCCCGGCTGCTCCTGCCAACGATGCAGGCGCCCTTGACCGACTGGCAGTCCACGATCCGCGTCACCGGGTGCGGCCAGCGGCCCTTGCCGGCGGAGCTGATCACGGATGTAGGTGACGACCCCGGCCCGGTTCCACCTCCAGAAGAACCCGTAAACCGTCTCCCAGGGTTCGCCACCGAGGGCCCCTTCCGTGCGGAGGACTGGACCCTCACCAAACCCTGTCATCAATCACCAACGGATCTGATTGGATCCGTGCCGCCGGCAGACCCCGCAAAGTCCGGGTTCGTTGGACGCCTGTCGCGCCTACGCCGCGCCTACGGCTCAAGCAACTCCGCCTCAAAGTGGGGAGCGAGGGCCGGCCCAACGCTTGTAAGGGTAGCGGGGGTTCCGGTGTCCTGGAAAACGTGGACGGTGATCACGTCACCTGCATCCAGCTGAACAACCTTGGAGACGTCCTGCGTAGGCCCGGCATTGACTGCGGCGCTCTGCTCGTCCAGGGCGACGGTATTGCCGTTGACTTGGATGCTGAGCTGACGAATCGCGCCCGGAGTTGGAGTGAATCTGATTTGAATGCTCCCCGTGAGGAGGTAGCGCCCGGGAGTGTTGACCGTCAGAGTCGAGGACGTCGGGTCAAACGTCATGCCCGTGACGTAGTTGGCGCTATTGAATTCGATCGTCTTGAGGGTATTGCTCAAGGCAAAGTCGCCAATAGTGCCGTAGATGCTCGCGCCCACATCGACTGTGCTCCCGGCAGGCCCGGTTGCCCCGGTTGCACCCGTAGGCCCGGTTGCACCCGTGGCCCCGGTTGCACCCGTATTCCCGGTTGCACCCGCGGGGCCAGTCGAGCCCGTCTCACCCGTTTCGCCGGGCACGCCCTGAGGACCGGTGGCTCCCGTCGCACCAGTCGCCCCGGTGGCGCCTGCGGGGCCAGTCGCTCCGGTGGCGCCGGTCGGGCCGAACACACCATTCCAGCCCTCGTCGTCGCACTTGTCGTGCCGCTTGGGGTGGCAGTCGTCGGGGTCCGGGCCTGCCTGGCTCACCGCCGCCGTCGACTGGTACTGGGCAGTCGCCAACGCCGGGCTGCTGAAGCTCAGCAGTACGAGGGTCAGCGACACCATCGTTCCGCCAGCCATCCAATTCTCTCTTCTGGGGATCGGACCGAGAGCCGACCGGTGCCCATGCCCAGGGCTCATAGCGTTACTCCTTGAGGAACCGAGATGTGTGCACTTTTCGAAAGGGTTCCCTTCCCCCCGTCAACGAGACGCGCGCACCATCGCGGAATGATCAACCTATTGGCGCATCGGCACCCGAGGCCCCGCCGGTTGTTCCCACTTCGCGGTGGGACCTCACTACGTCCGTAGTTGCATCCGCGGTGCCGGTGTACTGGCGCTGGACACCGACGGTGTCAGTGCCCTTCTTCACGCCGCCGGTCTTGTCGACCACCAGAACCGCCTGGTCGTCCCGCAGATGCTCCACCACGTAGGCCCGCACGTCGTCGCGGAGCTGGTCGGCGTCCCCCACTTGGCCCGCCCGAGGAGGTGCTGCATGCCGTCCGGGGTGCTCTCTCCGGCCCACTCTGCGATGGTCCAGCAGTTTTTGCGCGGCAGGTCCGACAGCAGACCGAGCACCAACCGCCCGACTCGACGTCGGGGTTCGACCCGTGCGAACCGGCCCGCGATCCGGGCCATCAGGCCCTCGAACGCCTCCTGCCGGCGGGCAGGGTCTACGCTGTGACCTGCGGCCACCGCATGATCTTCAGTCTTCACACACCGATGATCAACGGTGGCCGCACCCGTCTCCGCAGCGCGTCGGGGTCGCGCAGCGTCTGCCTGCCGTCATGTGTCTGGAGGACTTGTGCAACGTGGCGAAGTCTGGTGGGTCCAGTTCGACGAGCGGAGGCCGGTCGTACTGCTGTCGGGAGACGACACGTCCGGGATCCGGGTGATGCAGGTCGTCGCTCCGGCGGGCGTCGACATCAGCGGTCTGGGCATCGAAGTGACGGTCGGCGCCGATGAAGGACTGCCGTTCGAAGGCGTGCTGCGGCTCGCGTTCCCGCGTCCAGGCTTCACCCCGTGCACGTGGCTGACCACTGTGTCCCGGGACGACCTGATAGAGCGGGCGGCCGTCCTGTCCTCCCTGAAGCTCAGCGAGATTGACGACGCCCTCCGACTCGCTGAACAAGCGCAGGAGCGGACCCCGGCCACGACCGCGAAGCTCAGCGAGATAAGGGATGCCCTCCGTCTCGGTGAACTCGGATAGACGAAGAAGGAGCCGACGCCCGCGACGGCGTGGGCGATCTCGGGCGAGATGATAGACGCCGGCCATCTGCCGCCTCGGCGCCCCTCACCACCGAGATCACGATCTACGGCTGGAGTACTAGGTCGCCGGCCTCGCACCGTTCATGTGAGCTCCACCCCACACGGCTGAGGAGTTGCAGCCGAGATCCCCTGCGTCGGGTTGACGAAGACTCCCAGCAACACACGCGAAGGAGGACTACCGCGCATCGAAGGCAACCCATGTGTTCCCCGGCAGCTCGGGCTTCCCAGGCACCGGTCGCCGCTCCTCGGTCCAGGCCTCGCCCGCGACTTCGGAAGCGACGTGACGCCAGAAGCGTGCCGCGCCCGCGTTCTCCTCCTGAAATGCGATCTCCCATCGGCCAGGGTGCGCGGCCAGGACGGCCTGCACCGCTCGCAACCCGAGGCCCGACCGGCGTGCCCCACGCACCACGAAGAAGCTGTTCAGCACGCGCGCATCGCTGTCCAGCCCGCGTACGAACGCAAAGCCGACCGGCCGGTCACCAGACCATACGAGATAAGCCGACCAGGTGGGATCGCCGATCGCCGACTCTAGCCACTCGCGGCGGTACGTTCCGTCCGGGTTCGGCAGGACGCCCCAGAACTCCGACAGGTCGTGCAGGAAAAGCGGCCAGAGTCGTTCCAGGACGTCGCGGTCCTCGGCGCCCGCTCTGCGGACAACAAAGTCTGCCATCTGATCCTCCTCGAGAACGCGAGAAGCCTTCCGGCACACCGGAAGGCTTCGAACTATCGAGCGGACCTTATCGTGTCTACGACCTGGACACACAGCTCGCAGATCCAGGCCGCGCGGACGGTGTCTGCGTCGGCACCGTCACGTTCAGCCGACGTAGCGGACGCACGGAGGTTCACCTGCACCCGTCCACGAACTAACGCGGCACAGCACTAGCCAGGCGCTTCGCTGCGTTCCTGTCATCATCGCTCGTCATGGCGCTCATCGTTCCCCGCCCCGGCGGATGAGGAGCCCTGTTTGACGAGGAAGGCTGGGAAGCTCCTCGGCCACGTGCCAGGGAGGACCCTGGGCCGCTGCCTTGTAAGTTCGCCCGACAGGCCTTGGAACGCATTCGACGGTGTGGGACATGACCGCACTCGATCGCTCAATGGCTGGTCCGTCCAATGTCGTTGATGTCACCTGGTCATGTCAGGTTGAATTGCGGCATGGAACGTGTCGAGGCCGAGCTGTTCACAGATGGGGGCAACAACGCAGTGGTACGCCTGCCCAGCCGTCGCTTCCCTGGCGTACTGATCCAGGGTGACTCTCTCGCCATCCTCCGCAGCAGCTTCGCTGAAGTAGTGGAGGCCTTCGACCAGGGCGACGTGGCTGAGGCCCGCGACTCCGCCGGCTTTCTCCTGGCGGACCTCGACGATCTGCTCGCACGCTACTCCGCTGCGCTGGAATCCCACGGGATTCCACTGCCTTACGTGCCCCGAGCTTGAAGATCACCGACCTTCCGCAGCGCTCGACCCCTGGCCTGTACAAACGGGCGTCAGGGAGAACCTTGAGGCCCGCTCTGGCAGCCGCCGTTGACCGCTGTTCCTCGTCCTGGCCGTACATGTGCCTGGCGCGACCCACCTTCTGATCCGTGGCTCTGGCCGGATCGGCCAGGACGGTCATTCCGGCCGCTATCAGGCCCCGGAGGGACGCTACCGGAGGCGGGCGATTGCTTGGGTTGTGGTACCTGGCGGGTGTACCGCAGGATCCAGACGGGGGTGACCATGGAACGGCATGTGCTGGAATCGCTGTTGGCTGGTGACGACGAGGCGTCCGTGATAGCTCTGGCCCTCCTCCGCAGCGGCGCCACCTACAGCGTGGGAGACGGGGCGCATCCCGCAGACCGGCATGCCGGAGTCTTCAAACTCCGACTCAAGCGCATGCGGAGGCACGGACTCGAACCTCTGGGGCTGGAACGAGCAGTGCAGCTCCTCAGTGAACATGGCCGGCCGGTGCGCGTAGGGCTGATCAATTCTGCCGATCGGACATGGACCTCCCTGCTCTTCCTCACCGAGGACGGCAGCGCACTGGTGGCCTGCGCCAGCTGGCCGCGGTTTGTCAGGGACCCACCGCTTTAGGAGTTCGATCGCGGTGGCCCTATAGGGCGCGCCCCAGGTCCAGCCTCGTTGTCTGCGACCGCCTGGCACCGTCCTCGTTCGGTGCTGTTGATGTCAGCTGTGGATGTCAGGCTCCGCTGCCTGGTCCGCGGTCACCAGTCGCGCCAGGCGTCGGTGATCCCAGCTCGGACTATGCCCTTCCTCGCCAACAGAGCAGCCACGTCCACACCATGTTCGCCCAAGGTCAGGTCGATGTAGTCGCACAGTTGCTCTCGTTCTTCGGTGGCGAAGCGGACCCCACTGTGACGCGGGTCGTGGTCGACAGCATTGAGCGCGAGAACGACCCTCTCGACTGCGCGGAAGACCTGTTCGTCAGAGGGCACCTGAAGCCCACGCATCTCTGCCTCGAATGCCTCCAGCGCGGAATCCGTCGCCCTCAGCAAGGACTCCGAGTACATCTCCGCCGCACCGGCACACTCGGGCTCCAGGATCCCGGCCTCGACGTCGCGGGCCACCTGGGCCATCCAGTCACGCCAGTTCTCAGGGGGTCTGTTCGCCATGGCGAGAAGGTACGCCGACGCACTGACAGCCCTGCCTAGCGGCTGATAGGGATCTCGTAGACGATCTCGCAGAGAGCGGCGGGGACGCGATGTCGGCAGTCTCCACGGGTCGGCCCTGGTCGCTGTAGTAGGTCCGCCGGATGTGCGTCACGAGCGCGGCCTTGAGCGCACGATCAACGCCCTCAAGAACTTCCGGGCCGTGGCAACGCGGTTCGACAAGCGCGCCTACGTCTTCCACAGCACCGTCACCGTCGTCTCCATCCGGCTTTGGCTCCGGTCGCAGTCCGCCGGGGCGATCTAGTAGTACCCCTTCACCTCGTCGAGCAGCTCCCGCACGATGTCCGCGTGTCCCGCATGCCGGCCAGTCTCCTCGACGAGGTGGATGAGCATCCAACGGAGGTTGGCGCTGCCAGCGCGGAAGTCGGGGTTGCGGCCAACGTCGTCCAGGGAGGCCGCGGCCACGATCTCGTTGCTGCGGGCACACTGGGCCTCGTACTGCACGAGCAGCTGCTTCAGCGGAACGCCATCGGCCCGCCAGTCGGCGCCCTCGTCCGTCTCGTCAAAGGACGGGTTCTGTGTCTTGTCGCCGCCGAGGAAAACCACCTCCAACCAGGTGTGCTCGACCCACCGCATGTGGCTGATCAGCCCGGCCATCGTCATCGCCGGCGAGGTCGGGATTACGGAACGGTGCGCGTCGGCCTCGCTCAGACCATCGCACTTCCATCGCAGGATCTGCCGCTGGAGGTCCAGCCAGCCGATGAGCGCGGTGCGCTCATCGGCCTGCAAGGGGGGACGCTCAAGTGAAGGTGCCATGCCTGCACGTTACGCGGTCACAAGATCCGCCGGACAGGCCCTGGAAGGGGGGTTCGTCGGGGCTGCGGGTGGCTTCGGTGGCTGCTTCGCGTCGTCGGGCCGCCTCGTGGAGCGCGGAGAGGGAGGGCATGCCGGCGATCGCGTCGGCGGCGCGGCCCTGCCGGATGAGGAGTTCGGCCAGCTCCGAGGGCCGCTCGCTGCCGCTGGCCCGGAGGAGGCTGATGGCCTCTTCGAGGCGGCCGGACTTTTCCAGGAGCCGAGCAACCGTCTCGGTCAGGCCGTACTGGTCCGCAGGCCGGGTCGCGGCGTAGGCGAGGGCCTCCTCGTACCGGCCGGCTTCACCCAGCAGCCACAGCCGGTTCGAGGTGAACCAGGACGGGTGCTCCTCGACGAACTCGGCGCTGCGCTCGTCGAGGATCGCCAGGGCGTCGTCGAGACGCCCGGCCCCGTAGAGGAGGTGGATGACCCCCTCCAGGAGCCAGGCGTCGTGGTAGTCGAACGTGGGGCGTCCCACCTCGACAGCCTCGCTGAGCCGGCCCTGGCGGGCCAGCAGCTCGATCAAGGCCCAGCGGAAGCGATCCGGGTACTCGGCGGAGCCGATGAACTGACGCAGGATGGCCTCTGCCTCCTCGACTCTCCTGTCGTTTTCGAGGGCCTGCGCGTAGTGGGGAAGAGCGACGCCCGAATGCTTTCCGGTACCTAGTTCGCGCAGTGCCTCGATCCGCCCGTGGCGGACGAGGAGTTCGGCGTAGGCGGTGAGGGTGTTCTGTGTCAGGAAGCGGCCCGCGGCTATGTCCGCGCCGAGAGTCCGGATCGCCTGCTCGACGCGGCCGGCACGTTCCAGGACCTGAGCCTCACGCTCCTGCGCGTCCCAAGCGTCATCGCGCCACCGGCCCTCGGCGCGAGCGTTCCTGACCCGCTGCGCCAGCGGTGCGATCAGTTCCAGCACCCGCTCGTCACGGTCCTGCCCCTCGGTCAGCTCTACCAGGACCGGCAGCAGCCATCCGTCGATGTGGGGTGTGAGCAGGGCGATGGCCTCGTCCACTCGCCCGGCCTTGACCAGCAGCTCGGCGAACCTTCGGCATGCATGCTCCGATTCCCGCCCGGTTTCGTCGGGGCGAACCAGCTCCAGCGCCTGCTCGGTCCTGCCCGCCTGGAGCATGATGTCGGCGGTCGCCCAGCGGGCGGGACTCCAGCCGATCGCGACGAACGGCTCCATCACGGCCAGGGCCCGCTGGAAATCCCCGGCTTTGCACAGCTCGCGCGCTGACGTCTCCGCGCAGAACCACTCTCCACGCTCCGCAGCCGCCTGAATCAACAGCTCGAGCTGCCCGTCTTCCAGCAGGACGTTCACCAGTCGTGGCGAGATCCCACCGTAGTGCTTCGCCTGCCAATAAAGATCGTCAACGTTCACGACCGGCAGCGTAGGGGCACCCACTGACACCTGCGGCGCGTGGACGGCCTTCACGGTCTGCGAGCAGCCACACGGAGGTAGAACCTTGGGGCCACCGCTCGGCGGACACGGTTTCGCTGGTTACGCGAGCTCCGCGCGCCAGCTCTGGCCCTCAAAATGCCGACCGAACTGCTCACGTCCCGGGCCTGCTCACCGACAGCATGCAGCAGCACGAGGGGAGCACATGGACGCAGTCGGAACCCCCACCCCGACGCGCCCTGCCGTAGGGGCGGAGTCACACCTGGGCCCGGCCGCCACGCGCTGGGCCCAGGGCCTGTTGGCCGACGCCTGAATATGCCACAGGCGTACAACCTTTGCTGGTGATCGGGAGTCTGACCCGCGCAACGCATGGTGCGTCTGGTCTTCCCGAGGAGAACACACCTTGTCCCACGCACGTCCCGCCCGTCGTCGGCTCGCCGCAGCCGTCGTCACCGTGCTCGCCGTCACCGTCGGCTCGACCGTGCTGATCGTCCCGGCGGTCGCCGCTCCGGCCACTGAAGGTACGACGGACGGTGCGGCGACACAGGATGTCATCACGTTCCCACGCAACCTGCAGATCTACGGCGTCACATCCACGGGCTACCTGACCTGGAATCCGAACTATTTGGAGGACAAGGCCTGGATTCGTGCGTCGGACGGCACCTCCTTGTCGTGGCGGTTTGTCCGCGTTCAGGACACGGGTCTCGGGGACATCGTGGCCACCCGCAACTATGCCGGATCCGAAGCCGTCCTCACCGACCTGGCGACCGGGGAGAAGCTGCTTACTGTCTACCTTGGCTCCGGCGCCGTCGAATTCGCGGGAGCCGCCGGCAAGGCCCTCTTCACCACCGTGGGCAATGCGAGCGGAGGCAAGGACCTCCGCATGCACACCCGAGACATTGGCCCCGTGACGACGACCGGCCTTCCGGCTGACGCCACGAGCGTCGACGTCAGAGCCGGCACGTCTGGTCACGCCCTGCTGACCTATTCCACCGGCACGGGCACAACGGTCAAGAAGTACGTGGCCATGCTCGACCTGGCCACCAACGCTGTGACAGTTACGTACGAACTCCCCGCCGCTGCCGCGCAGGGCGACCTTGCCGTCTCAGCGACCCGAATCGCCTGGGTCGAGTACGACCAGGCGAACCAGGCCACGGTCGTAGTGGTCGACCGCACCACCGGAACGCCCCAGCGCATCGGTATCGGAGGCGCGCTGGGACGTGACGTCGAAGTCGGGCTGGTCGGCGACTGGGTGACCTACGGTCTCCGCAGTGGCCGGGACTCCTACTGGCCGGACGTCCTGCACGCCCTGACCGCGCGCAGCCTGAAGGACGGGACCACCCGCAAGCTCCTCGACCACACCCTCTCGGCCGCCGTCGCACCCGACGGCGCCCAGATCGTGCGCGGCGGCACGGCCGCGCAGGGCGAGGGCCTCTACAGGATCGCCCCAGGAGCCGACGGGGTGCCGACCGCCACGCTCGTCGCAAGCACCGGCGAGCCCACCAAGGTCACACTTCTGGGCCACAAGATCCCCGCCGTGATCGACCTCGACCCCAACCGTGGTCGGGTGCCGCTCGAGTGGCAGGTGTCCCGGCACAACGTACAAATCAAGGTCACCCTGAGGCATGTACGCACCGGGCTGGTCAGCGAATTCAACGACATCCAACCGATGAATGGCGTCGTACGCTTCAACTGGATGGGCGAGCTCTGGAAGCTCGGCCGCAACGGCAGTGCGTACAACGGGGACTACACCTGGCAGATCAGCGCCGCGCCGATGAACGGCATCGGTCCGACCCTGACGTCCTCCGGCACGTTCAAGGTCACCCGCAAGGCCGCGCCGCACGACTACAACGACAACGGCTCGCCGGACGTGCTTCTGCGCGACGGCTCGGGCCGGCTGTGGCGCGCCGACTCGTACTACGACCCCTATACCAACGCCGGACAGCTGGTCTCGGTGGAGGAGAAGCTCCTCGGAAGTGGCTGGGGTGGCTACAACCAGATCGAGGCCGCCGGCAACATCGCCGGAGCCGCCCACGGGGACATCGTCGCCCGCGACACCGGCGGTGTTCTGTGGCACTACCTCGGCAAGGGCGATGGCACTTTCGCATCCCGCTACAAGATCAGCTCAGGCTGGGGCGGGTACAACAAGATCGCCGCGGGCAGCGATCTCAACGGCGATGGCAGGCCCGACCTCGTCGCCACCGACACCGCCGGGTCCATGTGGCTCTACAAGGGCACCGGCAGCTGGAGCGCCCCCTACGCGACCCGCGTGAAGATCGGCACGGGCTGGCAGGGCTACAACCAGATCGCCGCCACCGGCAACATCGCCGGAGGGGCCGCCGGCGACCTCGTCGCCCGCGACGCTGCCGGCGTGCTCTGGCTCTACCTCGGCAAGGGCGACGGCACGTTCGCCCCACGCATCAAGATCGGCGCCGGCTGGGGCGGCTACAGCCACATCGTCGGCATCGGTGATGCCGACCGCGACGGCCGCCCCGACCTGTTCGCCACCAACGCCGGCGACCATCGCTCGTACCTGCACAAGGGCACCGGCAGCTGGAGCGCCCCCTTCGGCCAGCGCGAGGCCACCGGCCTGCACACCAACAGGCCCACCTCCGTCGTCTGATCCGACGACACGAGAGCCTGGAGCGGGACGTGTTCACCACGTCCCGCCCCAGGCTCTGCGGTTACAGCCGGGTCGTGTCCTCCGGTCTTGGCGTCCATGACGTGGGCCGGACCGTCCAGTGGACGGAGAGCATGAACATCCAACGTCCCCGGTCTCCCCACCAGTGAAGGGCAAGGAAGTGAAGGACTCGAGTGCGTTGACCGGCAGGCGAATGAGCAGGTCTTTCGTTGCATGCGCCCTGATCTTCGCCACGACGGCCTGTGGGTTCTTTTCCGGTACGGGTGGGTCGCCTCATGTCACCGAAGACCGACTGGTCGGCCGCTGGGCCGGTGATTGCGGAGCGGTCGTCGAGGTGAAGGCGGACCGCACCTTCACAGCCAAGGACTTCCCCGTCGACTTCGACGGAGTGGGGACCAAGCCGCAGCTGGTCACGGGTAGCGGTGAATGGCGGCTGGCCCGTGCCATCGAGAATGTCCGGCCACTGGAGCTTGTCCTGCAGCTGAAGGGCCGCTCGTACGACATACCAGTCCGTGGCGATGAGGACGATCTGGTGCTGCGCTGGCAGGTCGGGGATCCCGACTACGCCCACAGCTGTGACTTCACCGCCGATCCGGCTTGAGCCCATCCCGTCTGAGTAGTCGCATAAGGGGAGAGGCGGGTCGGGTCGACCGACCTCCCACCTCCTAGGACCTGTCCGGTCGATCTTTAAGAGGTCGTCTCAACTGGCTTGATCACTAGGCTGGCTGTTGTGATGACGTGGGTGGAGCGTCTGGTTCCGCACGGGTTGTGGGAGTTGTTTCAGCGGGTGGTCCCGGCTGCTCCGGTGCGTCCTCAGGGCGGTGGCCGACGGCGGCACGGTGATCGCGAGGTGGTAGCGGCGATCATGTTCGTGGCCACGACGGGCTGCACCTGGCGGCAGCTGCCGCCGGTATTCGGTCCGTCTGGACCGACCGCGCACCGTCGGTTCACCGAGTGGAGCCGAGCCAGGGTTTGGGGCAAGCTCCACCGGTGCGGTAGTAGACAGCCACCAGCAGTACCCGGTCGGCCAGCGGCAGGCACCACGGCCGGCCGCCGCCCGGCCCATTCCCGCCCCGTTCCCGGACCACCTTCACCAGCTCCACGAACCGGTCCATCCGCAGCCCCGTGCACGTCTCCACCCACAACAACTCAGCCCTCCCTACGTTGTTCCACGGGACCGGGCCAGCCCTTCGTATGGTTGGTCCACCCAGGGGTGTCGGGTGTGGCTCTCAGCCCTCCGCCGA